>NZ_JACD01000090.1:0-50394 GCF_000517825.1 Prevotella sp. ICM33 | reverse complement strand
TTAACAATGAAGTACCTTACAAGCGTTTTTTTAGTGAGAAAGAATATCCCATTATTCAAGCCTTGCCTTTTTGCATTATATCTTATAGTTTATTCCTCTTTGTAATGTCATCTAATTTTGGATAGTAATACGATGTTAGCGTATAGCCTTTATTTTATTTCCAATCCATGCATTTAACGGAAGAACCTAAAGAAACCTATATCAGTAGTGTTATTTTGAGGGTGTAAGCGAAGACAGTCAAGGTAAAAACTTTTGTAGTTAGATTTGGGCAAATGACTTTAATGTATTATCTTTGCATAAGAGAAATAAAGTATTATCTAAATCATATTAACAAAATGGACAATAACAATCAGAATCAAGAGGGACAGCAGTTGCAGATTGATCTCTCACCAGAAATCGCTAAAGGTGTTTATACAAACTTCCAGATAATCTCTCATTCAAGTTCAGAGTTTGTACTTGATTTTGCTACACTTCTTCCAGGTGTACCAAAGGCAACAGTGACAAGCCGTGTTATTATTGCACCTGAGCACGCATTGCGTCTTCTTGCAGCTTTGCAGGACAATGTCGTTCGTTATGAGAAAGAGTTTGGTAAGATTGACCGTCATGAGCCAGAGCAGGAGCCACGTACGATTGCTCCATTTGGTCCTGGTAAGGTTGATGCATAAACAGTCTTTTAAGGAGATACAACAAAGCCGTCCAAGGATTTGGGCGGCTTTGTTGTTTTTGATAATCTCGATAGATATAGAAGAACAGTTATCAAATCACTTGTATCTATAGCAATGGTAGGAAATATGTTCGTCGACTATTTGAGCGTAAAGGATTTAACCTTCAAAGGCATATTTATAAATAAAGATACCAACAAGAGGTGTGAAAGCAAGGCTTAATCCTATAAATATGAAGCACGATAGCCAACCCCAATCTCTCCACTTGATGACAAAGGGCATAAGAATTAGTGTAATGATGAGCTCTATAAATGTCCACATAATAAGAATTGCTTTTGAAAGACAAAGATAAATAAAAATGCTGTAAAAACAAAGCGTTGCAGATAATTGTTTTGAAAAATTATTACATAATCTCGAATAAAAGATCTACAAATAACGGCAAAAATATATGTAAAAGATAAGTTTGTAACCAATAGTAAATCAGTTAGTTATGATCCTGTGTAAGAAAAGGTGCTTAATTGGACTTCAAAAGGGCGTTAGTAAGACCTCTAAAGGGCATCTTTTGTAAGTCAATTAGGCGTCTTTTAGAAACCAAAAGAGCATGTATTGGTTTTGAGTTGTATGAAAATAGTTTACAAGTATTGGTTGATATGGGAATAAGTAGCCTCGCAGAAGACGGAAAGATATCAATAATAAAACAAAATGTCATGAGGCTCTATTGGTTGATTTGACTTTAATGAAAGAACCTAAAGAAAGTTCTGTTAGTAGTGTTATTTTGAGGTGGAAATCTAATAGGTTTAGAGTAAAACTTTTGTAGTTAGATTTGGACAAATAACTTTAATGTATTATCTTTGCGTAAAAGAAGAAAGTATTTATTGCTCCTGAGCATGCATTGCGTCTCCTTGCAGCTTTGCAGGACAATGTAGTACGCTACGAGAAAGAGTTTGGTAAGATGACCGCCACGAACCCAAAGAGCAGGGACCACGCACCATCGCTCCATTCGGCAATGGTAAGGTTGAAGCATAAGCAATCCCTTTAAGATTAAAATACTTGAAAGTCGCGTCCATATTGGGGGCGACTTTCTGTTTCAGGGGGGCTTGTAAGCATGTTACAAAGTCACTACTTTGGTTAAGCTATTGCGCTTTCACGTATAAGTTTGTGTATTGGTAGTAAGCCTGCGCTTTGCGGATGAGTTCTTGATTCATCTGCTTTGTAGGTTGCTCTTCAAATGTACCATCGTGTAATGGACGAACGATGTATTGTCGTACATTGCGGACTGGCGATAAAACTGTTAGTCGGTTACCTTCAAGATACCCAAGGTCTTGGTAAGTTGCCATGAATGCACGAGGATGATAGGTTGGTGCGAGGATGTCTTGTCCTGTGAAACTTACAGTGCAACGTAACTTGAGGAGAGAAAGTAGGGTAGGCATGACATCAATCTGCGAGCATATAGTTTCAATCTTTCTTGGTTGGAGAATAGCTGGCGCATAGATGAGGCATGGAATATGGTAGCGGTCTATAGGAAGTGATGTTTTTCCGGCACTGGATGCACAGTGATCAGCAATAACTACGAATACGGTATTCTGGAACCATGCTTTCTTTCGGGCGTCATTAATGAATTTACCGATTGCATAGTCTGTATATTTTACTGCGGCTTCTCTTGTGTTAGGGTCACCGTCTACTTTAATTCTGCCATTAGGATAGGTGTAAGGGCGATGATTGCTCGTGGTCATAATCTGTGCGAAGAAAGGATGCTTCGACTGATAGTTCTTCTCGAATACTTGTAAGCTCTTGTTGAAGATATCTTCATCACAGACACCCCAAATGTTTGCGAATGTTACTTGATTGTTCGGTATGTCCTTTCGGTCTATTACCTCGTAGCCATTATGACTGAAGAAGTCGCCCATGTTATCGAAATAACTATCTCCGCCATAGATGAATTGCGATTTGTATCCCAAGTGAGAAAGGATACGACCTATTGATAAGTTCCCCATTCGGTTAGCCTTTCGCTTGATGATGCTTTCTCCTGCACTCGGTGGAATGCAAAGAGATAATGCTTCTAATCCTCTAACTGTTCTGTTTCCTGCTGCGTATAGACTGTCAAAGACAATACTCCCTTGCATGAGCTTGTCAAGTTGTGGGGTAAGGTTCTCTTTATTTCCATATCGCGTAAGGAAATCAGCACTTAGGCTTTCTACTGTTATTAAGACGATGTTAGGGCGTTGTGGCGCAAGGGACTCTCCAATCGCCTTCTTTCCCTCATTATTAAGTCCACTTAGTTGACGATACAGAGACACACATTGTTGTTTGGGTAACATGGTATAGAACTTATCATACTCTAACTTGTTACTTTGGAAAGCAATGACAAAGTCGCAGGCTCCGTTTTGTTCAAGTTGAGTAACGTATTGATTGTTACTTCGTAGAGCATGGGTGCCTTGTAAGATAAAATATGAGCTTATTGCTAAGACCATATATATAGAAAAGTGTATAAGAAACTTCTTCGCATTGTAAAGATGAGTAACCTTTAGCTTGTAATGTCGTGATTGAAGGAAGATAATTGCAGCTGTTAAGAGTAATGTAATGCCAATCAACGGAACAATAGAATAAGACTCCATGATGTTCCCAATAACCTCATGAGTGTAGACGAGATAGTCTACTGCAATGAAATTATATCTTACACCAAACTCTCCCCAGAAGATGTATTCTCCTGCTGTGACGCAAAGTAATAAGAAAACATATACAGCCCAAGTTATATAGAGGGAAACCTTACGCCATGTTTCTCTTGTTCTTGGAATGAAAAAGCGTATGGAGAAACTAAATAGTTTCCATCCGAGGAATATTCGTGCAATCTTTGGTGCGCCGCCTCCGTATTCGTGGAAGATGGTATGGAAGAATAATACGTAGGCAAAGGAGATAGTTAGTAGAAGTTCAATGATCCATCCTGTGACGCGATGATATTTAGCTTCATTTAGCCCAAGGTTTATAATCTGTAATGGTAAGGCAAGCAAAATTGCCATACAAATGTCTGTTACGAAGCCAACACTTAAAAATCTGATTATCTCCCAGAATGAGAAAGAAGAATCTTCGGGGACATTCCACATTAAGATAATTCTTAGGATGAATCCAATGAGTAGATATAGTTTTAAAAATCGTGTTCCAATGAAATTAATAGGATTCTTGGTAATTACATTTGTTCTTTTGTCCATCGTTTGCTTATTTTTCGGCAAAGTTAATAATTATAGATGAGGTTCAGACATATTTTGAGCAGTAATTGCGCTCGCGTGTTTGAGAATGTTAGATCCTTGGAATGATAAATGTGATTCTATTTGTCGATGGTGTTTCTTTGTTTTTAGATAAGGTTCAACTTATTTTTTAAAGAGGCTATCTATTTTCGAAGTATGTGCTTACTTTTGCATTCAAAATTCAATCTCAATGAGTATTATTGTATTTACTATTCTTTTATTGTTAGGTGCTATTGTGCAGGATTGTTAGTCCCGTGCCTTTTATTTATAGTGCTGTAGTTGGTGGTTTACTTCTATAATTCTGTTCCCTCTTGCCTTAAAATATGAGCCTCTCAACGGAGAACTATCACAGCGTTCTGCCTGATAACGTACGCTGTATTTGTATGCCTAAAGGTACAAAAACTTTAGGAAATAGCAAAGCCCTGGCTTGAGAAAGTCGGGGCTTTGTGTATAAAAAAGAGGATGTGTACATTTTGACACACCCTCTTACAGACAATATAGTTAAATAATATGCTTTATAGTCCTTGGCTTTGCAATTCTTTCTCGGGTATTGGCAACCACTTGATTTTACGGCTTGCCCAAGTTGTTGCGGCAGAACCTTGCTCCAATCCGCGCCGGATATCTGCTGTGCGTTCACCACGGAAAGCGAGGAAGATACGACGTAACTCGGCTATTTGTGCAAGGGTAGGGGTAGTTGACAGTTGACTGGCTGTGTCATATTTGCCAATAACCTTATTAACCTCTGTCATTGCATCACCAGTCATAACACCTCTTACGATGAGTTCAGCTTTGATAAGATGGATGTCATCATCGTTTGAAATAATCATCGAACCCTTTCTTGTTAGCCCTGACGCATAAATGTTATAGCGATTAGGATTCTTCTTATCTACACTCGCATGAGCCAGTGGTAAGGCTTTCTTTTCTGCATCTGTTGTTCTTGCTGCTTCAAGAGAAGGACTTACTTGTACATCACGGCTGTTTGGCCCGATAGCACTGTAAAGTGGGTTGTCACCACCATCGTTGTTATAGATTACCTCCACAGTCTCACCATCTTTCAGTGCTCCTTCTACGAATGTCTTAGCGTCTGCGTATTGTCCACGATGCATAGCTAATTTGAGTTCGTAGGTTTTTACTTGTCGGATAGCTGCGTCTTGGTCAAAACCTTTGAAGGACTTTAGTGCATCAGACTTTGCAGCTTTCTCAGCAGCTTCGTATTGCTCCTTGGCTTGGTTTAGTAGTGTCTCGTGCGGGACAACAGCCTTATTCAGGATGACAGACCCACCTTCTGCAGCAGGAGTTGTAGAGAAAGACTCTGCAAGCAACTGTAGAGCATAGCCAGCATGGAGATGTCCAACGTAGTTACCATATGCTTTTACAATCTCAGTCTGCTCAGCATTTGCTCCTGTTATCTGTCCAGCAATCTCAGTTAGTTCAATGCTTCGAGCATAATAGTTATGAATTTTATTCCATAGATCATTCTGAGTACCCGAAGATGGAGTGAGGTTGTCAGTCGCTATTTGGCGATAAAGGAGCGCATTTGGAATCGTTCCTTCGGTCAATTCGTCAACAGTTGTACCCAACGCGAGGAAGGCTGCAGCAGAGGCATCGCCTTGAAGCGTCTTTACGTAGGCTACCAACGGACCATCAGTAATACTATTGCTTTGAATATTAGCAACCATTGCAGATTTATTCAGTTGGTCTCTTGTAAGTGTGTTACTTGGCGTCTCCGCATTTTCTACCCATGAATCGCAACTCGCGAATAGTACAGAAAGGGCGAGAATGGCATATATTGATTTTTTCATTTTATCGTCTTCTTTTTATAATGTGAAACTTAAAGTTGCTGTGTAAGTGCGTGGGTGTGGAGTATTGGTAATGTCACGTGACAAACTTCCAATACCTCTTTGCTTACGATTACCACCGTTGCCTTCTACTTGTGGGTCAGCACCAGAGTAGTTGGTAAGGACAAATACATTTTGTATAGCGAAAGAGAAACGCATTCCATTCACCACGTTGCGTGTCCACTTGCGAGAGAGTGATGATAAATCATAACCTAAGTAGAGCGTTGACAAGCGCAAGAAGTTAGCTTTCTCGATGTAGTTAGCTCTGAAGCGTGCGCTGTGTGCCAAGTCCTCAGCAATTTGGTTATATTCTGCAGTACCTACGGTAGCATTAGCAAGAGCCTGCAGCTGATCGTTACGCTTCTTCAAGTTGTCACCCAAACCAGATACATTATAGAAACTTTGATTATAGATAGATGCACCCAAAGCATAATTCCACTTTGTACCGAAGGTGAAGTGGCTGAAGAGTTTTAGGTCGAAACCAAACGAACCATTGACAGATGGGAATGGCTTACCAAGATACTGGTAGTCATTACTCTCAATGGCGCCTATCTTCTGGTTGTATGTACCGTCTGCATTGAAGGCTGGCTTCTCAACGGTGTGATAGTAGAAAGCATAGACAGGTTGCCCCTCTTTCACAACGTTAGGATAGTTATCGATATCCTTTCCGCCAGTATCAATCACTTTGTTTGCCTGATAATTAAGGTTTGCATACACGTCAAGAGAATGGCGGTTAGCTTGTTTCCATAGGTTGCCATTATAGCTGAACTCTATACCATGACCCTTGATGCGTCCTACGTTACGTGGAACGCTACCAATCCAACCATCGCTTGAAAGAAGGTCATCGTAGATGATAGCGTCAGAGGTGTATTGTGCATACAGAGTAAGTGCTAATGTATGTCTGTTACGAATAGTCCAGTCTGTTCCTAATTCAATCTCTCGCATACGCTCAGGTTTGATATCAGGGTTACCTTTGTACTGAGGCTTAACAATTGGGCCATAAGCACTGATGCCGTCCATGACATAAGATGTGCGGGCATCTGTAGGGTAGGGAAGGCGTCCACTCTCACCATAGGCAATGCGGAACTTCTGATTCTTGAGGTTGTATGATGCACTCAAAGAGGGATAATAGATGCTCGCCACATTACTACCGATAAGATTAGATGCATCACGTCTGAGTCCTGCATTGACAAAGAAACGGTTATCATAGTTGAGGAAGGCCTCACCATAGAGACCCCATGTACGTTGTTCGAAGCTTGACTCTGTTACTGTACGTTCCGTTGCTGCTGAGATATTGTCGATATCACTTCTAAAACGAGATGCAGAAATACTATTCAGTGTTTCGTACTGGCGTGCAATCTGTGAGAGAAGGGTTGCTGTAAGGTCCCATTTGTCTGCAAGATGAAACTTACGAGTAGCTTTTATGTCCCAGTTAAAGTTAGAGTTTCTACGGTTACTTATATTTTTTGCACCCTCAGCATTATTTCCTAACTTATAACCGAAAGGTAGACGATAGATTCCTTCTGTATGGTTTACGTCTGCGCCAATGATAGTCTCAATCTTTACATCTGCTGGAAGCATATAGCTAAGACGAAGGTTACCGATGAAACGGTCGTTGCCATAGGTCCAACTCTGTGCTCGCCACGTACTTTCGTCGACATATGGCCATGGCGTCTGGTTAATCATTAAGTTCCATATCGCATCATATCTACCCATTGCAGTCTGTGGAAGACTGATGTTACCATGTATGTAGGAAGCAGTAGCACCGAGTGAGAAGCGACCAGAGCGAAGGTCATAAGCCATCTTCGCACTATGTCGCTTGTCCTTATTGCCTGGTACGATACCAGCAATGTCATTCATATTGTAAGAGAAGAAGAGGTTCTGATTCCCTTTGAATGCTTTTGAAACAGAGGTGTAGATTGTTTTCTGCCAGCCCGTTTGGAAGAAATTATTGATAGGATCATTATTTACAAACTGGTCATACTTTTTTGCCAATGTAGCTGCGCCTAACGACATCTTCACTTGTATGTCAGCCTTTCTGTTTTCTGGATTGTTATTTTTACCTCTTTTGGTTGTGATAACTATAACACCATTGGCAGCCTCTGCTCCATAGCTGGCTGCGGCAGAAGGACCTTTTATGACATCGATCGTTGCAATATCATCAATGGTCAAATCATTGAGTGCACTGAGTGCATCTTGTGAACTGTTGATGTCTGAGATATGTGAGCTATTGTATTTCACACCGTCAACATAGATAATTGGGTCACGTTCCATACTCATTGTAGCACCACTGCGCATGTTAAAACGGATTGGCATACCAACTTTACCATTGCTTTGGTACATCTGTACACCACCAATCTTACCATCAAGCATGTCACTGAGAGAATTTGTATGCGCATTCTTACTCAGATTTTCAATGTCGACATGGTCAACCTTGCTTCCAAGTGCTTTCTGACTACGTGCACTGGAGATACTGGCTGTAACCTGTACCTCCTGAAGGTCGATACCAGGAATAAGACTGATAGTAGGTTGCCCTTTTAGTGCTTGTGCCTTTATGTTCTGTTCCTTGAAACCAATATAGCTGATGTGCAGTGTCTGGTCATCGTTTGTGTTCAGTGAGAAGTAACCGTCTTCGTTGGTTACTGCCTCTACACCTTTATTTCCTTTGACCACAGCACCAATAATAGGTTCTCCTGTATCTTGGTTAATAACTCGCGCCTTGTAGGTTGTTTGCGCACTTAAATTGATAGCAGAGGCTACCGATAGCATGGCAATACCTCTCTTAATGTTTTGTATCATGAAATGTTTCTGTTGTTATCCTCCTAAGGAGTAATATTAAGTAATGACTACATTATATAAGGTGTAGCCGAATTTGGTGGCGCAAAGATACCTCTTAAATAATGATACTACAATACCTAAAAATTGTGATTTTTATTGGCAAGTAGTATCGTTGCACTCATAAATGTGTTGATTCAGTATGAAGTAAGATGGGAATCTTCTGATATAAGGGGTCTTCTTCTAATTATCAAGACTTCAGTAGGTTGTCTTCTTTCTAAGTATAGGTCCTTAGCACATGTGGTGTTGTTCGTAAGCACCATTGGTGCTGATGCTCCGCACCATATGTGCGCAACCTAATAAACACTCCTTAGAAGCTTGCTAAAAAGTGGTAACATTGCTATTTTGTAGGGGTAGAGTTAGTTTTAGTCAACAAAGAACACCTTTGGCAAAATCACAAATCTTTACCATGTACTATGAAGTGTCTGATTTATAGGGTGTTTGTAGTCCATTAAATACTCTGTGTTGTATGTCGGATAGTGCTCATTATTGACATTCTATGGCTGTAGATGAATCAGACGTCTCTTATAGCAGATATGACATAATTTAGCTTCTTTGAATGTGTTTTTCACTCAAAAATTATAGAAAAAGGATTCTTTTGGTAACGTTTTTCAGACCCAAAATCGTTCAAATGGGTGCTTTTGAACTGTTAAATAATAAGTAAAAGGTTATTTATTGTTAACGAATAGCGTTTGGCAGATTATTCTTTTTCTTATTATTAGGTCATTTAACGGATTATTCGTACCTTTGCAACCCGAAACAACAGAGTGAATTATATCGTTTTTAGAGTGTCTCACTTGTGTTTGTAATGGTTTGAAAATAAACAAAATAAATATATAACAATAAAAAGTAAAATTATGCCTACTATTTCACAATTAGTAAGAAAAGGCAGAAAGGACATCGTAGACAAGAGCAAGTCTCCGGCTTTGGACAACTGTCCACAGCGTCGTGGTGTATGTGTTCGTGTTTACACAACAACTCCTAAGAAGCCTAATTCGGCAATGCGTAAGGTTGCCCGTGTTCGTTTGACCAACCAGAAGGAAGTGAACTCTTATATCCCAGGAGAGGGTCACAACTTGCAGGAGCACAGTATTGTTCTCGTTCGTGGTGGTCGTGTTAAGGACCTTCCTGGTGTACGTTATCACATCGTTCGTGGTACTCTTGATACCGCAGGTGTTGCCAACCGTACACAGCGTCGTTCTAAGTACGGTGCTAAACGTCCAAAGGCAGCTAAGAAGTAATATTCAAGTTGCCTAAAGGCAGCTAAGAAACTTCAAACCATAAAGCCGAGGTGCAACGGCCGGTGATGGTCGATGCCCCGAGGCTCTTTAAAAAGAAGCAACTAAAAACAAACAGTTTTGCTGGAGATTTGTAATCACAAAGGTTGAGTAAATGCCCAAGAGAGGGCGTTGAAGAACGAAAGACGACAGCCTCCGCAGACTTAAAGTTTAAAATAAAAATGAGAAAAGCAAAACCAAAGAAGCGTGTAGTCCTTCCAGATCCAAAGTTTAATGATCAGAAGGTGTCAAAGTTCGTAAATCACTTGATGTATGATGGTAAGAAGAATACCTCATACGAAATCTTCTATGCAGCCCTCGATATCGTAGGCGGTAAGATGAAGGATGAAGAGAAGTCTCCACTTGAGGTGTGGAAGCAGGCTCTCGACAACATCACTCCACAGGTAGAGGTAAAGAGCCGCCGTATTGGTGGTGCTACTTTCCAGGTACCAACAGAGATTCGCCCAGATCGTAAGGAGAGTGTTTCAATGAAGAATATGATTGCCTTTGCACGTAAGCGTGGTGGTAAGAGCATGGCTGATAAGCTTGCTTCTGAGATCATGGATGCTTTCAACAACCAGGGTGGTGCTTACAAGCGTAAGGAAGATATGCACCGTATGGCTGAGGCTAACCGTGCGTTTGCTCACTTCAGATTCTAATCAAGTTATTATAATAAGGTAAAAGAAATGGCAAGTCACGATTTACATTTGACTCGTAATATCGGTATTATGGCACACATCGATGCCGGTAAGACGACAACATCTGAACGTATTCTTTTTTATACAGGTAAGACTCACAAGATTGGTGAGGTTCATGATGGTGCTGCAACCATGGACTGGATGGCACAGGAGCAGGAGCGTGGTATCACAATTACATCTGCTGCTACAACATGTAACTGGAACTATCTCGGCAAGTCTTATAAGATTAACTTGATTGATACTCCGGGACACGTTGACTTTACTGCTGAGGTAGAGCGTTCACTTCGTGTTCTCGATGGTGCAGTTGCTACTTATTCTGCAGCTGATGGTGTACAGCCACAGTCTGAGACTGTTTGGCGCCAGGCTGACAAGTACAATGTTCCACGTATTGGTTATGTAAACAAGATGGACCGCTCTGGTGCTGACTTCTATGAGACAGTACAGCAGATGAAGGATATCCTTGGTGCTAATCCTATCGCTATTCAGATTCCTATCGGCGCAGAGGAGAACTTCAAGGGTGTTGTAGACCTTATCAAGATGAAGGCTATCTTGTGGCATGATGAGACTATGGGTGCTCAGTATGATATTGAGGACATCCCTGCTGATCTTGCTGACGAGGCTGCTGAGTGGCGTGAGAAGTTGCTCGAAGGTGCAGCTAACTACGATGATGAGTTGATGGAGATGTACCTTGAGGGACAGGATATTCCAGAGGATAAGCTGATTGCTGCAATCCGTAAGGGTTGTATCGCTATGGAGTGCTGCCCAATGCTTCTTGGTTCTTCTTATAAGAATAAGGGTGTACAGCCTCTTCTCGATTATGTTTGTGCTTTCTTGCCTTCTCCATTGGATACACCAGCTATCGTTGGTATTAATCCAGATACAGAGGAGGAAGAGGATCGTAAGCCAAGTGAGAGCGAGCCTACATCTGCTTTGGCATTTAAGATTGCTACTGACCCATTCATGGGCCGTTTGGTATTCTTCCGTGTCTACTCAGGTAAGGTTGTTGCTGGTTCTTACGTATTCAATACACGTTCTGGCAAGAAGGAGCGTATCAGCCGTCTGTTCCAGATGAACTCTAATAAGGAAATTCCTATGGAGTCAATCGATGCAGGTGATATTGGTGCTGGTGTAGGTTTCAAGGATATTCGTACTGGTGATACTCTCTGTGATGAGAACGCACCAATCATCCTCGAGTCTATTACCTTCCCTGATACTGTGATTTCTATCGCAGTTGAGCCAAAGAGCCAGGCTGACGTTGCTAAGCTTGATAACGGTCTTTCTAAGCTTGCTGAGGAGGATCCAACATTCACCGTTCGTACTGATGAGCAGAGTGGTCAGACCATTATCTCTGGTATGGGTGAGCTTCACCTCGATATTATTATCGACCGTCTGAAGCGTGAGTTCAAGGTAGAGTGTAACCAGGGTAAGCCACAGGTTAACTACAAGGAGGCTATTACTAAGGCAGCTCAGAGCCGTGAGACTTATAAGAAGCAGTCTGGTGGTCGTGGTAAGTTCGCTTGTATTGACGTAACTATTGAGCCAAAGGACGAGGATTACGAGGAGGGCGACTTGCAGTTTATCAACGTTGTTAAGGGTGGTAACGTACCTAAGGAGTTCATCCCTGCAGTAGAGAAGGGCTTCAAGGATTGTCTTGGCAACGGTGTACTCGGTGGTTTCCCAATGACAGGTCTTAAGGTTACTTTGACTGATGGTTCTTTCCACCCAGTTGACTCTGACCAGTTGTCATTCGAGCTCGTAGCTCACCAGGCATTCAAGGTTCTCTGTCCTAAGGCAGGTCCTGTTCTTATGGAGCCTATCATGAAGGTAGAGGTTGTTACTCCAGAGGAGAACATGGGTGATGTTATCGGTGACTTGAACAAGCGTCGTGGTCTTGTACAGGGTATGGAAGAGGCTCGTAGCGGTGCTCGTATCGTTAAGGCTATGGTACCATTGTCTGAGATGTTCGGTTATGTAACAGCTCTTCGTACTATTACTTCTGGTCGTGCTACTTCTTCTATGGAGTATGATCATCACTCACCAGTATCAAGCACTCTCGCTAAGGAGATTCTTGATGAGTTGAAGGGTAATTCTGACCTCGTTAAGTAAATAATGTAAGGTTCTGCTCTCTCATAGCGAATGACTCTTATGAGAGAGCAACCTTTATGTATATTCAATAATAAATAAAAAGTAAAACATGAGTCAGAAGATTCGTATTAAGCTGAAGTCTTACGACCACCAGTTGGTTGATAAGTCAGCAGAGAAGATTGTGAAGGCTGTTAAGGCTACTGGCGCTATCGTTAGCGGTCCTATTCCATTGCCAACACACAAGCGTATTTACACTGTAAACCGCTCTACATTCGTTAACAAGAAGTCACGTGAGCAGTTCCAGCTCTCAGATTTCAAGCGTCTCATCGATATTTATAGCTCTACAGCAAAGACTGTTGACGCTTTGATGAAGCTTGAGTTGCCTTCAGGTGTAGAGGTTGAAATCAAGGTGTAGTCATCTGTTGACAAATAAGAAAAAAATTAATACAAAAAGCATTTACATTCATTTTAAAATCATTAATTGAAATGCCAGGATTATTAGGAAAGAAAATCGGAATGACATCCGTTTTCAGTGCCGACGGTAAGAATGTACCGTGCACTGTTATCGAAGCTGGTCCTTGTGTTGTAACCCAGGTTAAAACCGTTGAAAAGGATGGTTACAAGGCTGTTCAGTTAGGTTTCGGCGAGGCTAAGGAGAAGAGAACTTCTAAGCCACAGCAGGGACACTTTAAGAAAGCCGGCACAACACCAAAGAAGCACTTGGCCGAGTTCAAGTTTGACGAGGAGTATAACCTCGGTGACACTGTTACTGTTGAATTGTTCAGCAATGCTAAGTTCGTAGACGTTGTAGGTACATCTAAGGGTAAAGGTTTCCAGGGTGTTGTTAAGCGTCACGGATTCGGTGGTGTAGGTCAGTCTACTCACGGTCAGGATGACCGCGCACGTAAGCCGGGTTCTATTGGTGCTTGTTCTTACCCAGCTAAGGTCTTCAAGGGCATGCGCATGGGCGGCCAGATGGGAGGCGACAGAGTAACTACTCAGAACCTTCAGGTGTTAAAGGTTATTCCAGAGCACAATCTTATTCTTGTTAAGGGTAGTGTTGCTGGATGTAATGGTTCAACCGTAATAATTAAGAAGTAATGGATATTAACGTATTAGATATCAAAGGTCAGGAGACCGGCCGTAAGGTAACTCTTAACGAGAATATCTTCGGAATTGAGCCTAACGATCACGTCCTCTATCTCGCAGTTAAGCAGTATCTCGCTGATCAGCGTCAGGGTACAGCTAAGTCAAAGGAAAGAAGTGAGCACGCTGGTTCTACTCGTAAGTTAGGTCGTCAGAAGGGCGGCGGCGGTGCTCGTCGTGGTGATATCAATTCTCCAGTCCTCGTAGGTGGTGGTCGTGTATTTGGTCCTAAGCCACGTGATTACAGCTTCAAGCTGAATAAGAAGGTAAAGGTTCTTGCTCGTAAGTCTGCATTGGCTTATAAGGCACAGGATAATGCTATCGTTGTTGTTGAAGATTTCAATCTTGACGCTCCAAAGACTAAAGATTTTGTAAATATTGCAAAAAATCTTAAAGTTGATAGCAAGAAAGTTCTTCTTGTTTTGCCAGAAGTAGAGAAAAACGTATATTTGTCGGCTCGTAATCTACAGAAAGCTGAGGTTATGACAGCTGCTCAGGTAAATTCATACAAAGTTTTGAATGCTGATGTAGTTGTTATCACAGAGAACTCTCTGAAGGTTATCGACGAAATCTTAACCAAGTAATTATTAGGAGACAAGAAGAATTATGGGATTTATCATTAAACCAGTGGTCACTGAGAAGATGACCAAGTTGACTGACAAGTCTTCTGAGGATAAGGTTGTAAAGCACAAGGGTGAGAAGAGAACTATTTTGGCTCAGCCAAAGTATGGTTTCATCGTTAAGCCTGAGGCCAACAAGCTTGAGATTAAGAAAGAAGTTGAGGCTTTGTACAACGTTACAGTAGTAGATGTGAATACGATTCGTTACGCAGGTAAGCGTCAGGCACGTTATACCAAGGCGGGTCTCGTTAAGGGACAGAAGAACGCATTCAAGAAGGCTATCGTCACTTTGAAGAATGGCGATTCAATCGATTTTTACAGCAATATTTAAATAAAAAATGGCAGTACGTAAATTAAACCCGGTTACTCCGGGACAAAGACACAAGGTTATTGGCACGTTCGAGGATATTACTGCATCCGTGCCAGAGAAGTCTCTCGTTTACGGTAAACGTTCTACCGGTGGTCGAAACAACACCGGTAAGATGACTGTTCGCTACATGGGCGGTGGTCACAAGAAGAAGTATCGTCTTATCGACTTCAAGCGAGAGAAAGATGGTGTTCCAGCTGTAGTGAAGACAATCGAGTATGATCCTAACAGATCAGCTCGCATTGCGCTGTTATACTATGCTGATGGTGAAAAACGTTACATTATTGCTCCTAACGGACTGCAGGTTGGTGCAACACTGATGTCTGGTGCTGAGGCAGCACCTGAGGTTGGTAACGCACTTCCTTTGGCTAACATTCCTGTTGGTACTGTAATTCATAACATTGAGTTACGTCCAGGTCAGGGTGCATTGCTCGTTCGTTCGGCTGGTAACTTTGCTCAGCTTACTTCTCGTGAAGGCAGTTATTGTGTTATCAAGCTCCCTTCTGGTGAAACACGCCAGATTTTGTCAGCTTGTAAGGCAACTGTAGGTAGTGTAGGTAACTCTGACCACGCTCTTGAGCAGTCTGGTAAGGCTGGTCGTTCTCGCTGGTTGGGACGTCGTCCTCACAACCGTGGTGTTGTTATGAACCCTGTTGATCACCCAATGGGTGGTGGTGAAGGTCGCCAGTCTGGTGGTCACCCACGTTCACGTAAGGGCTTGTACGCTAAGGGTCTTAAGACTCGTGCACCTAAGAAGCTTTCAAACAAGTACATTATTGAGAGAGCTAACAAGAAGTAATCAAAGTAATTAAGAGTAAATTATGAGTCGTTCATTAAAAAAAGGTCCATACATCAACGTATCACTCGAGAAGAAGATTCTTGCTATGAATGAGAGTGGTAAGCAGAATGTAGTTAAGACATGGGCCAGAGCATCAATGATTTCCCCTGATTTTGTGGGTCACACTGTTGCAGTTCATAACGGAAATAAATTTATCCCTGTTTACATTACTGAGAATATGGTAGGTCACAAGCTCGGAGAGTTCAGCCCTACACGCCGTTTCGGTGGTCACTCTGGTAATAATAAGAGGTAAGCAGGTCATAATCCATTTAGAAAATAGAAAAATATAATGGGAGCAAGAAAACATATAAAGGCTGAAGCTCGTAAAGAAGCTTTGAAAAGCCAGTATTTTGCAAAGCTCAAGGACTGTCCTTCTTCTCCACGTAAGATGCGCTATGTAGTAGACATGGTTCGTGGTATGGAGGTCAATCGTGCCCTTGGCGTGCTGAGATTCTCCAAGAAGGCAGCTGCTCAGAACGTTGAGAAACTTCTGCGTTCAGCTATCAACAACTGGGAGACAAAGAATGACCGCAAGGCTGAAGACGGTGAACTTTATATCTCTAAGATCTTCGTTGATGAAGGCGTTACAATGAAGCGCATGCGTCCTGCACCACAGGGCCGTGGCTACAGAATCCGCAAACGTTCTAACCACGTCACTCTTTTCGTTGATTCAAAGAATGACGCTAATAATGATGATAAATAAATAGTAGAATGGGACAGAAAGTTAATCCAATTAGCAACCGTCTTGGTATCATCCGCGGTTGGGAGTCAAATTGGTTCGGTGGCAAGAATTTCGGGGATAATCTCGTAGAGGATCGCAAGATTCGTACTTACCTGAACAAGCGTTTGGAAAAAGCAAGCGTTTCCCGTATTGTCATTGAGCGCACATTGAAGCTCGTCACCATTACTATTTGCACCGCCCGTCCGGGTATCGTTATCGGTAAAGGTGGTCAGGATGTTGATAAGCTTAAAGAAGAGTTGAAGAACCTTTTTAAGAAGGAGATTCAGATTAATATCTTCGAGGTTAAGAAACCTGAACTTGATGCAAACATCGTTGGTAACAATATCGCTCGCCAGGTAGAGGGTAAGATTGCTTACCGTCGTGCTATCAAGATGGCAGTCGCTAACACTATGCGTGCTGGTGCTGAGGGTATCAAAGTTCAAATTACAGGTCGTCTGAACGGTGCCGAAATGGCTCGTAAGGAAATGTTTAAGGAGGGTCGTACTCCTCTGCATACATTCCGTGCAGACATCGATTATTGTCAGACAGAAGCCCTTACAAAGGTTGGTCTGCTGGGTATTAAGGTATGGATTTGCCGTGGTGAAGTTTACAACAAGGTAGATCTTACTCCTAACTTTACTCAGGAGAAGAGCAATGGCCGTTCTAATAATGGTGGCCGTTCTGGAAGAGGTAATCGTAGAAGAAACAATAACCGTTAAAAGAAGAAGCTATCATGTTACAGCCAAAAAGAGTAAAATATAGAAGACCTCAAGACGGACGTGGCAATAAAGGCAACGCCCACAGAGGTACACAGCTGGCTTTCGGCTCATTCGGCATCAAGACACTTGAGGCTAAGTGGATCGACAGCCGTCAGATTGAGGCCGCTCGTATAGCAGTAAACCGCTATATGAACCGTCAGGGCCAGGTCTGGATTCGCATCTTCCCTGATAAGCCAATCACTCGTAAGCCTGCCGATGTTCGTATGGGTAAGGGTAAGGGTGATCCAGCAGGATGGGTTGCACCGGTTACTCCAGGTCGTGTTCTCTTTGAAGTAGAGGGCGTAAGCTTTGATATTGCAAAGGAGGCTCTCCGCCTCGCTGCACAGAAGCTGCCTGTTAAGACAAAGTTTATTGTTAGACGTGATTTCGATAAAAACGCTTAAGAAAGATGAAGATTAAAGAAGTAAAAGAACTCGAGACCAAGGATTTGGTTGAGAAAATTGAGAACGCTGAGACAGCTCTCGCAAAGATGAAGCTGAATCATCAGATTACTCCGCTTGAGAATCCATCTCAGATTAAGGCCGCTCGTCGTGATATAGCACGTATGAAAACAGAACTTTCTCAGAGAGAACTTAATAAATAACAATGGTCCAGATGGAAACAAGAAATTTAAGAAAAGTAAGACAGGGTGTCGTTATCAGCAACAAAATGGATAAAACCATCGTTATTGCAGCTAAGTTCAAGGAGAAGCACCCTATTTATGGTAAGTTTGTCCAGAAGACAAAGAAGTACCATGCTCATGACGAGAAGAATGAGGCTAATGTAGGTGATACAGTACTCATTATGGAGACTCGTCCTCTTTCTAAGACAAAGAGATGGAGATTAGTTCAAATTGTAGAAAAAGCTAAGTAATTATGATACAGACAGAATCAAAACTTACAGTATGTGATAACAGCGGTGCTCGTGAAGCTAAGTGCATTCGTGTACTCGGTGGTACTCGCCGTCGTTACGCAAGTGTTGGTGACGTTATCGTAGTTGCTGTACAGAACGTCATCCCATCAAGTGAATTGAAAAAGGGTGCAGTATCAAAGGCTTTGATCGTTCGCACAAAGAAGGAAATTCGTCGTGCTGATGGTTCATACATCCGCTTCGATGATAATGCATGTGTATTGCTGAACAATGCTGGCGAAATTCGTGGTAGCCGTATCTTCGGCCCTGTTGCTCGTGAGTTGCGTGCAGTGAACATGAAGGTCGTTTCTTTGGCACCTGAGGTTCTTTAATTATTAAATAGAATAATAAAATGGCAAAATTCCATATAAAGAAAGACGATCAGGTCATTGTTCTTGCCGGTGCGGACAAGGGCAAGACTGGAAAGGTGCTTAAGGTCATCGCAGACAAGGAGCGTGCTATCGTTGAGGGCGTGAATATGGTCTCTAAGAGCACAAAACCTTCTGCTGCTAACCCTCAGGGTGGTATCGTTAAGCAGGAGGCTGCAATTCATATCTCAAATTTAAGTCTCATCGATCCGAAGAGCGGTAAGGCTACACGTATCAAGATTGAGCGTGAAGGCAAGACTGTTAAGCGTATCGCTAAAAAGTCAGGGGAGGAAATTAAGTAATGAATACAGCTCAGTTAAAGAAACAGTATAAGGAGCAGATTGCTCCTGCTTTGCAGAAGCAGTTTAACTATTCTTCAGCTATGCAGGTGCCTGTTTTGAAGAAGATTGTTATCAATCAGGGTCTTGGTGACGCAACTCAAGATAAGAAGCTTATCGAGGTTGCAGTGAACGAGATTTCTTCTATCACAGGTCAGAAGGCTGTTGCAACATATTCTAAAAAGGATATTGCAAACTTCAAGTTGCGTAAGAAGATGCCTATTGGCGTTATGGTAACTCTGCGTCGTGAGCGTATGTATGAGTTCCTCGAGAAACTCGTTCGCGTATCTTTGCCACGTATCCGTGACTTCAAGGGTATCGAGAGCAAGTTCGATGGTCGTGGAAATTATACTCTCGGTATCACCGAGCAGATTATTTTCCCAGAGATTAATATCGATCAGGTTGACCGCATCCAGGGTATGAACATTACCTTTGTTACATCAGCTAAGACTGATGAAGAGGGTTATGCTTTGCTGAAGGGCTTCGGACTTCCATTCAAGAATGCTAAAAACGATTAATTGATATGGCAAAAGAATCAATGAAAGCTCGCGAGGTAAAGCGTGCAAAGCTTGTTGCTCGCTATGCTGAGAAACGCGCTGCTCTGAAGAAGATTATCGCTACTTCAAATGATCCTGAAGAGGCTTATGAGGCTGCTCGCAAGTTGCAGTCTATTCCTAAGAATGCTAATCCAATCCGTTTGCACAATCGTTGCAAGATAACAGGACGTCCAAAGGGTTACATTCGTCAGTTCGGTCTCTCTCGTATTCAGTTCCGTGAGATGGCATCTCAGGGACTTATTCCAGGAGTTAAGAAGGCAAGCTGGTAAGCAAATATATCGACGCGGATAGTGAATTGTGAAATTTATTTTGTATCTTTGCAGTTCATTATCCGCTTTCAAGCGATTTTTTAATATTGTCGGGGTAGTCCCGATTAATTAAACTTTATATTTTTATGACAGATCCAATAGCAGATTATCTGACAAGACTCAGAAACGCAATCATGGCTCATCACCGTGTTGTTGAGGTTCCTGCGTCTAACTTGAAGAAGTCTATTACTAAGATTCTCTTCGAGAAGGGTTACATCTTGAACTATAAGTTCATTGAGGATGGTCCCCAAGGTTCAATCAAGGTCGCACTTAAGTACGATCCTGTAACAAAGCAGAGCGCTATCAAGAAGTTGAAGCGTGTTTCTACCCCAGGTCTTCGCCAGTATACTGGTTACAAAGACATGCCGAGAGTAATTAACGGACTTGGAATTGCTATCCTTTCCACGTCTAAAGGTGTAATGACAGACAAGGAAGCTGCTGCAGAGAAGATTGGTGGTGAGGTTCTTTGCTATGTTTATTAATTGGAGGATTGAATATGTCAAGAATAGGAAAATTACCAATTAGTGTTCCAGCTGGCGTTACAGTTGCTCTTAACAATGGTGTTGTTACAGTAAAGGGTCCTAAGGGTGAACTTTCTCAGAAGGTAGATTCTTCTATTAAGACTATCATCGAGGACGGTCAGGTAACATTCGAAATTGATGAGAATAGCCCAGTAAACTACAAGCAGAAGCAGGCTTTCCACGGTCTTTATCGTTCACTTGTTAACAATATGGTTGTTGGTGTAAGTGAGGGTTACAAAAAGACATTGGAACTTGTTGGTGTAGGTTATCGTGTTTCTAACCAAGGTAACTTGGTAGAGTTCTCTCTTGGTTATACTCACCCAATCTTTATTCAGCTTCCTTCAGAAGTTAAGGTTGAGACAAAGAGCGAGCGTAACCAGAATCCAATCATCACTCTTGAATCAGCTGACAAGCAGCTGCTTGGTCTCATCTGTGCAAAGATTCGTTCTTTCCGTAAGCCTGAGCCTTACAAGGGTAAGGGTGTCCTGTTCCAGGGTGAGGTTATTCGCAGAAAGTCTGGTAAGACAGCTGCAGCTAAGTAACTTTAATACATCATTACGATTATGACAACAAAGAAAGAACAAAGAAGAATTAAGATAAAGTTCCGCATTCGTAAGAGTGTGAACGGTACTGCTGAGCGCCCACGTTTGAGTGTTTTCCGCAGTAATAAGCAGATTTATGCACAGGTTATTAACGATCTGACAGGAACAACACTCGCTTCTGCTTCTTCACTTGGCCTTGATAAGATGGCTAAGATTGAACAGGCTAAGAAAGTAGGTGCACTCGTTGCTGAGCATGCTAAGGCTGCTGGCGTAGAGCAGGTTGTTTTTGACCGTAACGGTTATCTCTATCACGGACGTGTACAGGCTTTGGCTGATGCTGCACGTGAGGGAGGACTTAAATTCTAAACGATTATGGCAATGAATAGAGTAAAAGTAAATAGTGATGTAGAACTGAAAGATCGCTTGGTTGCTATCAACCGTGTAACTAAGGTTACAAAGGGTGGTCGTACTTTCACATTCGCAGCTATCGTCGTTGTAGGTGACGGTAAGGGCGTTATTGGCTGGGGTCTTGGTAAAGCTGGTGAGGTTACTGCTGCTATCCAGAAGGGTACAGATTCAGCAAAGAAGAACCTTGTTAAGGTTCCTGTTTTGAAGGGTACTGTTCCTCATGAGGCAGAGGCTCGCTTTAGCGGTGCTCATGTTCTCCTTAAGCCAGCTGCTGCCGGTACTGGTTTGAAGGCCGGTGGTGCTATGCGTGCTGTTCTTGAGAGCGCAGGTGTTACTGACGTGATTGCAAAGTCAAAGGGCTCTTCTAACCCTCATAACCTTGTAAAGGCTACTATCGCTGCCCTCGCTGATATGCGTGACGCATATACAATCGCTGGTGAGCGTGGTATTAGCATGGATAAAGTATTTAACGGTTAATTTTAGGAGGTATTAAATTATGGCAACAATTAAGATTAAGCAGATTAAGAGCCGTATTGGTGCTCCTAAGGACCAGAAGGAAACTTTGCAGGCATTGGGACTTCGTAAGATTTCTCAGGTTGTTGAGGTAGAGGATACTCCAAGCTGCCGAGGTATGATCCGTAAGGTGCATCACCTGGTATCAGTAATTGATTAATTAATCTTTTAAAGAAAACAGTAATTATGAAATTAAATAATTTGAAACCAGCTGTTGGCTCTACACATTCACGTCGTCGTATTGGTCGTGGTCCAGGTTCTGGACTCGGTGGTACTTCTACTCGTGGTCATAAGGGTGCAAAGTCACGTTCTGGTTATAAGAAGAAGATTGGCTTTGAGGGTGGTCAGATGCCTCTCCAGCGTCGTGTACCGAAGGCTGGTTTCAAGAACATCAACCACAAGGAATATTTCGCTGTAAATCTTTCTACTCTTCAGGCACTTGCTGAGAAGAACAATCTTACTAAGATTGGTGTTGAGGAGCTTAAGGCTGCTGGACTTACCAATGGTAAGGAACTTGTTAAGGTTCTCGGTAATGGTGAGTTGAAGGCTAAGTTGGAGGTTTCAGCAAATGCCTTCTCTAAGACTGCTGAAGAGGCTATCAAGGCAGTAGGTGGTAACACAACTATAATCTAAGTTAATGAAAAAGTTTATTGAGACACTGAAGAACTGTTGGAAAATTGAGGATTTGCGTCAGCGCCTTCTCATTACTATTCTGTTCACAGCTATTTACCGGTTTGGGTCGTTTGTGGTGCTTCCTGGCATCAATCCTACCCTGTTGGAAAAATTGCAGGCACAGACCAAGGGCGGTCTTATGTCACTTTTGGACATGTTCTCCGGTGGTGCATTTTCTCATGCGTCAATCTTCGCATTAGGAATTATGCCATACATCTCAGCTTCTATCGTTATGCAGCTCCTTGCTGTCGCTGTACCTTATTTTCAGAAGATGCAGCGTGAAGGCGAGAGTGGCCATAAGAAGATAAATTGGTATACGCGTGTCCTGACAGTAGTGATCCTACTGTTTCAGGCACCGTCTTACCTGATGAACTTAAAAATGCAGGCCGCTGGTGCGTTAGCATCAGGTATTGATTGGACTACATTTATGATTCCAGCTACAATTATTCTTGCAGCTGGTTCAATGTTCATTCTTTGGCTCGGTGAGCGTATTACGGATAAAGGTGTCGGAAACGGTATCTCTATTATCATTATGATTGGTATCATTGCGCGTCTGCCACAAGCGCTTATTTTGGAATTCGGTAACCGTGTTTCAGAGGCTATTGGTGGTGGTATTGTGATGCTTATCATTGAGATTATCATCCTTTATGCTGTTGTATGTGCGGCTATACTTCTGACACAGGGAACTCGTAAGATTCCTGTGCAGTATGCTAAGCGTGTTGTTGGAAATAAACAATATGGTGGTGCACGTCAGTATATTCCATTGAAACTTTTCGCAGCTAACGTAATGCCTATTATCTTTGCGCAAGCATTGATGTTTATTCCGTTGGCAATCGTTCAGTATTCATCTGATAGTACAAGTTCTGTACTTCAGTCTTTGATGAACACGAAAAGTTTGGCTTATAACTGTATTTATGTGCTTCTTATCGTAGTGTTTACTTATTTCTATACTGCGATTACACTTAATCCAACTCAGATGGCTGAGGATATGAAGCGTAACAACGGTTTTATCCCTGGCGTTAAACCTGGAAAGGATACTGCAGATTACATTGATACTGTTATGTCTCGTCTTACGGGACCAGGAGCTTTGTTTATCGCTTTTATTGCTATTATGCCAGCATTAGCAGGATATTTAAATGTTGCTGATGCATTTGGTCAGTTCTTTGGTGGTACTTCATTGTTGATTCTTGTTGGTGTTGTTATTGATACACTCCAGCAGATTGAGTCACATTTGATGATGCGTCACTATGATGGACTTCTCAATTCTGGACATACACGTGGCAATAGTGGTGTTGCAGCCTATTAAATCTTTATCTTAAGAAATGAGTATATTTCTAAAGACTGAAGATGAAATTGAACTCATGCGTGAGGCCAACCTGCTGGTCGGTAAAACGCTGGCAGAAGTTGGTCGTCATGTCAAGCCTGGTGTCACAACTCTCCAGTTAGATAAAATAGCTGAAGAGTTTATTCGTGACAATGGTGCTATACCCACATTCAAAGGTTATCCAAGTTCTTATGGACCTCCTTTCCCTGGCAGTATCTGTGCGTCTGTAAACGATGTTGTGGTGCATGGGGTGCCAAGTGAGGATGTTGTTTTGAAAGATGGAGATATTATCTCTGTTGATTGTGGGACTTTACTTAATGGCTTCAACGGAGATAGTTGTTATACTTTTTGTGTTGGGGAAGTAAGTGAAGATGTCAAGAAGTTGCTTCGTACAACGAAGGAATCCCTTTATAAGGGTATTGAGGTAGCACAAGCAGGTCATCATGTAGGTGATATTGGTCAAGTGATTCAGGATTATTGCCAAGCACAAGGTTATGGTATAGTTCGTGAATTAACAGGACATGGTATTGGACGTGAGATGCATGAGGAGCCATCCGTTCCCAATTATGGTAAGCGTGGAAGTGGAGTATTGCTTAAGGCAGGAATGTGTATTGCGATAGAACCGATGGTAACTATGGGTAAACGAGAAATTGGTTTATTACCTGATCGTTGGAGTATCGTTACACGTGATCGTCATCTGGCAGCCCATTTCGAGCATACTATTGCGATTAGGGCTGGTAAGGCTGATATTTTATCTTCTTTTGAGGAAGTTGAACATTTAGAAGGACAAATTTTTTAATTAGTATATGGCAAAGCAAACTGCAATAGAGCAGGATGGAACAATTCTTGAAGCACTTTCAAATGCAATGTTCCGAGTGGAATTAGAGAATGGTGTTGATATCACCGCTCATATTTCCGGTAAAATGAGAATGCACTACATCAAGATTCTTCCTGGTGACAAGGTGAAGGTTGAGATGAGTCCATACGATTTAACTAAAGGTCGAATCGTTTTCAGATACAAATAAACAACATAGAGATATGAAGACAAGAGCATCATTAAAGAAGCGTACAGCTGACTGCAAGATCGTTCGTCGTAAGGGTCGTCTGTTCGTTATTAACAAGAAAAACCCTAAGTTCAAAACACGTCAGGGTTAAGTTAAAAAAGCGTAAAGAGTAAGTTTTCTCGTAATTAATGCTTACCTTTGCGTGCTTTTTAGCGGTAAATGACATTTATTTATTTAATTATCAAACAATGGCAATAAGAATTGTTGGAGTAGATTTGCCCCAGAATAAGCGTGGCGAAATCGCATTGACCTATATCTATGGTATTGGTCGAAGTAGTTCAGCAAAGATATTGGATAAGGCTGGTATTAGCCGTGACCTGAAGGTCAGCGAGTGGTCTGATGACCAGGCAGCCAAGATCCGTGAAATTATCGGTGCTGAATTCAAAGTTGAAGGTGATCTCCGTTCTGAGATCCAAATGAACATCAAGCGCCTCATGGATATAGGTTGCTATCGTGGTGTTAGACATCGTAATGGTCTTCCTGTTCGCGGTCAGAGTACTAAGAACAATGCTCGTACCCGTAAGGGAAAGAAGAAGACTGTTGCTAATAAGAAGAAGGCTACTAAGTAATTCTAAGGAGGAAATTAATTATGGCAAAGAAATCAGCAACATCTAAAAAAAGAAATGTAAGAGTTGATGCGTTGGGACAGCTCCACGTACACAGCTCATTCAATAACATCATTGTATCTTTGGCTAACAACGAGGGTCAGGTTATCTCTTGGTCTTCGGCTGGTAAGATGGGATTCCGTGGATCAAAGAAGAATACTCCTTACGCTGCTCAGATGGCAGCAGAGGATTGCTCTAAGGTAGCTTTCGATCTCGGTCTTCGTAAGGTTAAGGCATTCGTTAAGGGTCCAGGTAACGGTCGTGAGAGCGCAATCCGTGCGGTGAATGCAGCAGGTATTCAGGTAACTGAAATCGTTGACGTTACTCCATTGCCACACAACGGCTGCCGTCCTCCAAAGCGTCGTCGTGTATAATCACATCTTATAACAATTAAAAGAATTCATATTAATTATGGCAAGATACATAGGTCCAAAATCACGAATTGCACGCCGTTTCGGTGAGCCAATTTTCGGCGCAGATAAGGTATTAGCTAAGAGAAACTTCCCTCCTGGACAGCATGGTAACAACCGTCGTCGTAAGGTATCTGAGTATGGTGCTCAGCTTGCAGAGAAGCAGAAGGCTAAATACACTTATGGCGTTTTGGAGCGTCAGTTCCGTAATCTGTTCGATAAGGCTGCAAAGGCAGAGGGTATTACTGGTGAGGTTCTTCTTCAGAGCCTTGAGAGCCGTCTGGATAATGTAGTGTTCCGTCTTGGTATCGCTCCTACTCGTGCAGCTGCTCGTCAGCTCGTTAGCCACAAGCACATTGTTGTTAACGGTAATGTCGTAAATATTGCTTCATATCAGGTAAAGGCTGGTGACGTTGTAGGTGTTCGCGAGAAGGCTAAGTCACTTGAGGTTATCGAGGCTGCTTTGGCAGGCTTCAATCACAGCAAGTATCCTTGGCTCGAGTGGGATGATAACGCTAAGTGCGGTAAGTTCCTCCATCGTCCAGACCGTGCTGACATCCCTGAGAACATTAAGGAGCAGTTAATCGTTGAGTTGTACTCTAAACAATAAAATTCATTAAATTAATGGCGATATTAGCATTTCAAAAACCTGATAAAGTAGTGATGCTGGAGGCCAATGACCATTTCGGCAAGTTCGAATTCCGTCCTCTTGAGCCTGGCTTTGGTGTTACCATTGGTAACGCTCTTCGCCGCATCCTCCTTTCATCGCTGGAAGGTTTCGCAATCAACACCATCCGTATAGCTGGTGTTGAGCACGAGTTCTCTTCAGTTCCAGGTGTAAAGGAAGATGTTACCAACATCATCTTGAATCTCAAACAAGTTCGATTCAAGCAAGTAGTAGAAGAATTCGAGAATGAGAAAGTTAGTATCACCGTAGAGAATTCCACCGAATTCAAAGCAGGTGATATCGGTAAGTATCTGACTGGATTTGAAGTGTTAAACCCTGATTTGGTGATTTGTCATTTAGACTCCAAGGCTTCTATGCAGATTGATTTGACCATCAACAAGGGACGTGGTTACGTTCCTGCTGAGGAAAATCGTGAATACTGCACTGATGTAAACGTACTCCCAATCGATTCCATCTACACCCCAATTCGTAACGTAAAATATGCCGTTGAGCCATATCGTGTTGAACAGAAGACCGACTATGACAAATTGGTTGTTGAAGTTACGACTGATGGTTCCATCCACCCAAAGGATGCCCTGAAAGAGGCTGCAAAGATTCTTATTTATCACTTCATGTTGTTCTCTGATGAGAAGATTACTCTCGAGAATCCAGATCAGGAGGGCAACCAAGAGTTTGATGAGGAGGTTCTGCACATGCGCCAGCTCTTGAAGACCAAGTTGACCGACGCAAGTCTCAACTTGAGTGTTCGTGCACTTAACTGCTTGAAGGCAGCTGATGTAGAGACATTAGGCGACCTCGTACAGTACAACAAGACGGATCTTCTTAAGTTCCGTAACTTTGGTAAGAAATCGCTTTCTGAGCTTGATGATTTGCTCGAGAGTCTGAATCTGTCGTTTGGAACCGACATTACAAAGTATAAATTGGATAAAGAATAGTTGACGAGTTGTCTAAACGACAAGTTGACGGGTTTATCCACAACAAGTTAAAAACAAAATGAGACATAATAAGAAATTCAACCATTTGGGTCGTACTGCTGACCACCGCGCTGCGTTGCTTTCAAACTTGGCAGTCGCTTTGATTCAGCACAAAAGAATCACTACGACTCTTGCTAAGGCAAAGGCTCTTAAGAAGTATGTTGAGCCGCTGATTACACGTTCTAAGAATGATACAACTAACTCACGTCGTGTTGTATTCCGTTATCTTCAGAACAAAGAGGCTGTTACTGAGCTCTTCAAGGAGATCTCAGTTAAGGTAGCTGATCGTCCAGGCGGTTATACACGCGTTATCAAGCTCGGTACTCGTCAGGGTGACGCTGCTCAGATAGCATTTATCGAGTTGGTTGACTACAATGAGAATATGGCTAAGTCTCCAAAGGCTGAAGCTAAGAAGACTCGTCGTAGCCGTCGTTCTACAAAGAAGGCTGATGCTCCTGCAGAGGCTGCTGAGAACGTTGCTGAAGAAGCAAAGGCTGAATAATCCGAATAGATTTTATCTCTATAATAAAGAACTCCCGGTACTTAATGTAGCGGGAGTTTTTTTGTAGATTAAGCTTTCTACTTTAACATTCTTGCTACATAGCCATTGTGGCGGAACCATTTATGTGCCCAGTTGGGTACCATGAAGATATAGCCAGAGATGTCTTCGTGTGGGGCGCAGTCAAGTTGGTTTCCTATGATGTCTGCAGCTTCTTGTACAGATGTTCCGTATAAACGTGCTAATTTTTCACGTATAAGTGTATATGTGATGTTCCGGATAGAGGCTGCATTGATGGGTTGATCTTCTAATAGAGCCAATAATTCTTCTTTAGAAGGGATTTTTACTTTCGGTCCTACCCGTAGTCCTTCAAAACTGTATTCCCCATCTACTTTATACATCGTAAACCCATCTCTGCTGTTACGTTCGTTACAGTCCTCTGCCATTTGGCGTGCAATAGGGTGGGTGATGCGTTGTAATATCTCTGTGATAATCGGTTGATGGCGTAATTGTCCGTATGTATAGCCTTCTCCGTTGATACCACCAGAACCTGATGGGATGTCTGAGTCGGAGATTATGCATAACTCTTTTGTTTCCATTTATTCTTGTTTAAGTATTCTGATTAAATTTTAGTTCAAACTTTGTGTAGAAGTCCCTAACATAAATGAAGTCGAAGATGCTGAAGCTTGTATGGTCGTATAGATTGTGGAAATGCTGATGAAGGTGTAAGTCGTAACTCCATTCTCTGTCTAATCCTTCATTCCAACAATCATCCGCATCTTGCAATCCCATGAGTTCCATTTCAGTCTTGTCATCTTCCTCTCCATGATATCCGTCGAAGCTCATACAACAGCCATATTTGCAATAGATGTCGTTATAACTTTCATCATTGAGAATCTCCCAAATCATTTCTGATTCTTCTCCTTGAATAGGATTACTTTTCGAGTATTGTCTATCTTTTCCTAAGAAGATTTTACACTCTACACCCTCAAACAGCAAACTACTTCCACTATCTGCCAACATTTTCTTTGTGTTGTAAAACAACTCTCTACTTTGTTGATAGTTTTTGATTACTACTTCTTTAAGTGTTTCGTTGAATTCCTTTAACAGCTGATAGTTTTCATCTGTTGGCTTGAATAGTTGGTTAAGGAGCATTCGACGATTAAAGATGAGACCTTCCATCTTCTCATCACGTGCTTTTAATTGTGGGTTCTCGTAGTAGTTTAAGAGATAAGTTTCTATTCTATAAAGTTTCTCTTTTATATCTTTCTTTATTATTTATTTCGGAAATGTGCATCGGTTATGATCAGAGACTCTGGAAGATCATCATTTTTATCAGTTCTATTTTCCATTAAATATTTCAATAAATTTAAGGGTAGATTTTGGTTTGGTTTATTTGGACATGATATCCAAATCTCGCAAGTAGAACCATTGCGGCTCAATATTGTAAATTCTAAATCAGTATCTTCTTTGTCTATAAATTTATTTGCTTCTTTCCTTAACTCCTCTAATTGTATTCTCTTTAATTGTTGTGTTATCTCTTTCGTAGTTATTTCATTATTTTCTCCTCCAGAATACCAGATTTCACTTCCTGGTTGAATACTATCGTAAGCTAATTTAAAAAAATCGATTTTTTTCATACTGTTTTTACTTTTCATTCTTTATAATATTTTACTTCATTAGGGGTAATTCTCTTAAAATTTGTCCTAACGATCTTTTACTCTGTTTACAATATATAAGACCTAAGATGTATAATAGTATACAAATTGTCTCCTCGGGTTCTATGGGGTATGTGAAATCACATAAGCCCCATAGAAAAATCCTATAAATACATTGTTTATTAAGGCGTAAAAAGTTCCATTAAGGTTCATATAAAAGCCTTTTCTCTATCTCATTTGCACGCTGTTCGTCTATCTCGTATAGGTTTCTGAAGCGCTCCACAATGCGTTGAGCTGATTCCGGAATTTGACCATCAATCATAAGCTCAGATAATGCATTGATATATTCTTTTTCATTCTCTGTAAATTGAGGTTTAAGTATTGATTCTTGTAATTCTTTTGCTCTTTCTTCTGTAAGACCTAATTTTTCTCTGGTTTTATTTAAGAAAATCTGTTCAGAATTATCAATGATACCATCATCCTCTATGCAAAAGCGGACCTCGTTAAGAAACTCTTTTTCCTTGTAAGTTAAAGTTGAACTTATGGTATTTCGAGACTGGCTTTTTTCTTGAAGCAGATTCTTCGAACGGAATTTGACAGACACTCTCCATATAGTCTCGATATCTTCCCTCAGTTGTTTTTCTTCTTCCTCATAGATTCTACCTTCTATGTTAGCCATAAGTACTTTTAGTTTAGCTTTTATATCCTCTTTTTCAGAACTGGAAGTAAAGAATGTTAATTTGCTTGAAATACATTCTGTGTATTCCAAGGTGTTGCCATCAATTCTACTTTGAACAAGTCGTTGCCATTTAGGTTGATTCTGATACCAAATAGTTTCTGATGGCATCTCGGGCATATCTATAGGGTCGTAAACATATTTAACATCGTATTGTTCGTGTGATGTGCGATCCATTAAATTAGAGGTACTTGAACAAATATTTAGAAATGCATTAGCAAATCTTCCAGCATTAGCAGCCACTTCAAGTTCTTCTTTCTTATTATTTGTCTCATTGATTTTTCGCCCCTTAAGACTGGTGATTGTAATTTCCTCTGCGCCGAGTTGTTGTAAGATATAGCAAAATTCTTGTATTTTGTCTTGAAATAGGATATCCTCTGCTTGGTTATATGGAATATATACAGAGGGATTGTAGGGATGACCAACGTATAGTTCATTGTTCAGAGGCATATTATCATAGAAATTGATACAATTAGGAACATTCGAAGAATTGAATATTGTGATTCCTGAAATAGCACAATTTTTGATTTTAGAATCTTCGACAAGCATTATATATTTACGCTCCTTATAGGGTACCTTCAATACATAGTTATCCCAAAGGTCTGTATTTGCTTCTTCTAACTTTGTTATTCTATTTTGAAGTTTATATTTTTGTTCTTCTGGAGCCTCAGCTAAAGATTTCATATAGGCATTCCTTGAATTAGTTGTTTTACCCATGAGTTCTAAAATATGTCCTTTATATTTATGTAGTTCCCAACACTCTTTGTGGTCTTTACAATGGTCAATAGTTTTTTCTATTTCTGTTAATGCTTCTTGTAATAAGTTTTTGTTATCATTCGATTTTATAGCTCTATCGTAATATATAAAAGCACGAGTTACGTAAAGTTCTATGCTTGATTCTATTGTTATGTAATAGTTTACAGCCTCAATGGCTTCTGAATATTTGTTTTCTTGAGCTAATTGTAAAGGATTAGGTGCGATAGATGCTACAGATGTTAAACCCTCTGAGAAGTCAACACCAGTAGATATAGAAATTTCTTTGGGAAAGAATGCTCTAACATTTATGTTTTTAAAAATTTTTCCTTCTGAATTGAAAAACATGAAGTGTTCATTTTCATAACTAACCTTTGTGATTTCCCACCATCTTATAATATCTTTCGTTTTATTTAGTATGTCTTTTATGTAGATAGCATAGTTTGTAAAAAAAACGAAAGGGACTCTAAGACATATAAAAAACGAAAGAGGTAACGACCTAAAAATAACATCTTCTTTTGGACCCAGATTCCATTCTTTTTTTATGTCCCTTATCTCCTCTTTTGATGTTTCTATCCCTCCCAATGATAGCCACCCATCAATTTCTATCTTTAATCTTTTTGTTAATGAAGTTGTATCCATAATTTGTAATTTACAGTTTTTCTACATTTAAATACGCAGGGTTTAAAGCATTCATCTTCTTTAGGTCTACACCAAAGTGGTTGAAGAAGAGAGTGTTGATTTTGTCTCGTTCTTTGTCGTTTGACAGAACGTTTGGAAAGAATGCAGCATACTGGATGCTCATGCCTGGTTCTATAACCATTCCATCGCAGTGCTTTGACATCTTCACGGTAATTTTGAAAAGTGCCATGATTTTTGTTTTTAGTTATAATTGTATTAGACGAAGTCAAAAGAAGAAAGGGGGCACGACCCGCTTTATCTCTATCTATCCGGTTCGGTTCTGGAAAACCTTGGAGTCAAAATAAAGTAAAGACAGTCCATGCCCCCATATAGGATAGGGGCACAGAACCTGCCTAAACTCGATTAATGACGACTCCTTAGTTTAATTTTCCAGATTTAACCGGGTCGAATAACCTCGTTTGCAAGTTTTGTGCAGTGAATGGCGAGTGGTTTGTAAAGTGCCCACCAAACATGGCACAAATGTAGGGAATTTATTGGAAATAGCAAAATAATAATGAAATAAAGTAAAGAAAACACAATGAAAAGTAGATATTGATACTATTTTAAAGGATATAATTACGATATATTTGCTTGGTAAAATATGTTCAGTAGAAAGCTTGTTTACTGTTTTAGCTAATGGAAGCTATCACATTTCCTTTCTCATATAGGTTGGTTGCTGATCTATTACTCCGTAGAATGTAATGATTGTGAAGAATCTTTCTTCTTCTCTCCAATTTGCGTGTTAATGTCCCGCATGGGTAGTGCTAAGGCTCAGCACCAATGGTGCGGAAGCCTAACACTACTGGTGCGGAATGTTAATACGAATGCAATTGAAGTGCTAACACATTATTATACGATGTTAGACTGTCAGTAACTTATTGCTAAGAGAGGGTATAACTGCCAAAACCAAATATAACATATTTACTAAGGATGTTTATTCTTCAACTTTTTAATAGCGAAAGACAGAGTTAAACAAGCTTATCTGGCGGCTTTAAAGATATGATTCAGTTGGCTGATAGCCTTGTCGTCAAACTCAACACCCCCACCCATACGCAGTAAGCCCATTACTCCATTGTTGATAACAAGTTGATGACCTACGTAGGCTGTGCCGAAGCAGGCATCGTGATTTCCGATAGCAATGGTCTGCACTTGATCTAAAGGAAGTATGCCTTTTGAACTGAATGCAATTAAACCACTGAGGAAGGAATCCTTTGTACACTTATAATAGAGTGTCTTGTCGGTAATCATCAGTCCCGTCCAACCATATCCGCCAAATGAACCCACGATAGAGTCATTGACAATGAGTAGCGGTTGTTCTCCTTGGCAGTTAATGCCATAGCGGTTGCAATGTTTCTCGATGAGTTCTGCAGTAATGTTGTCACCAGTAAAAACATTCTTACTTATAGGAAGTGCATGGCACTCATAATCTTTAATCGCTTTGATGAGGTTTTCTTTTGTCATGTCTCTGTATATTTTGAAGTTTTTATTCTGAGTATGAATCAGTATTATTGTATGAATCATCGAAATCTTGGTTCATATCCTCTTCTAACTGTCGTGCAGCAGAAGCGCCACCATCAGGGTCTTCTCCGTCTGTAGGGTAAACGTCATAGCTGTCAGACAATTTGTCTTGAAATATCATATTCTTAAAACCAGTCATATCGTTAGGCTCTATCGAGAAAATCCGCCACCCATCTTCTTGTAGGATTAGCATTGCGGTGAAGATTCCCTTTTTATTCTTAATTACGACCATTGCTACATCTTGATAGTTGGTTAGTGTAGCAGTTTTTACGGACTCGAAGCCCATGTCCGACTTATCATAACCACTTCCGCCTTTCGCCATATTAAGAAGTGTTGCCATTGAATTTAATTGTTTTGCTATCTTTCCAGTACAGAACTTTGACGCAGCTTCAGAAAGTCCTTCTGTTTTTAATGCTTCGTAGAATTTCTCAACAGCAGCTGCAGCCTCACCTTCAGGCGTAGCATAGAATGCTTCAATACTATCTTGTCGCATTTCTTCGGGAGTTTTAGGCGTGCAACTGGTAGTTGTGAGTAAGGTAGTGCTACAGAGTAATGTAATACTAATCGTTAAGATAAATGTTGTTTTGTTCATAATTTATTAGGTTTTTGTTTGCAAAATAAATGTATCTTCGTGAGAGGCACAAAGGAATTAATTTGTTTTTTTTCGGGAGAATGATATTAGTATTGTGATTAGTAATATATGAAGAAAGGAAGAGTCGTTTTTCTTCTTGATTTGACGAAACACCGATGTTCTTCTCCCCATAGAGCGGTAATTAGTTTCTCATATCACTAAATATCTTTTGGAAAAAGACAGTGACTTTGCCTTCGTTGCATAACAGAGGTAATTTGAAGTTGGTGATGCTGATTTCTATAATGACCTTATCCTCTATAACTTCCAACTACATACATACGATGTTATCGAACTTAAAGGCACATCATCCAAACCCCGAAAATATGAGACAAATCAATTTATAGCTTATATGGGCATAAGTGACAAAAAGAGACCTAAAGTCTCTTGTAAACCATTTATTTCACGAAGGAGGGTGTGTTCATAATTGACACACCCTCTTTCAATAATCTAACGAAAACAATCTTGAGGCATGTGAGCACAAGTTTATTGGGTGTTTTTACCCACTTGCTTCTTCATAGCGTTTATTGATGCCTCTTTATTCTGCAAGTCTCCCTATTAGTAGTTAGGACCTTCACCAAAGTTTGGAGCCCCCTTGTCGTACCACACCCTTTCAGAGTTAAGCAGTTCAGGTCTTTGTCCATCTGTAAAGGTGAATCCTTGCTGCGTCATCGCAGTTTCAATAATAGTACGCATTTTATCGGCTGGATCGGGTTGAGCGATATAGAATCGGCGAGGCAACTCAGTGTTGGGCTTCATTGTAATCCAAGGAATGAGTGAGCTACCAACTTTAGGAACGCCAGAGCGGCGCACTGTTACAAACTGCTCAAGTGGTTGATAGAAGAAATGTAGATACAATTGGATGTAAACCTTCTCTAAATCGCTTCGAACACTACCTGTTAGTTGGTAGTCAGAATTAGCCATCATCGTAGTAATGGCTGCATCGTCGTAGGTAACAGGCTCGTCTAACTTGTCGTTACAATGTGCCTTATCATAATAAGGTATTTTGTTCAGTATCGCTAAACGGTTATAAGCCTTAGCTGAAGCCTCAACGCCAAGTTTGAAATATTCGGCTGCAGTATGTGGCAAGTTAGCACCCAGTAACTTAAACTCAGCCAGATAGAGGTTCATTTCAGCTGTGGAAAGGGTCATCTCGTAAAGTGGGTTATCTTCAGTGTCTTGTACCACCTTACCTTTTGGAGCTGTTGGGAAAGTGAAGTCAACGCGGCCACGCACTAATTCCTCGTTAAAGTACGATAGTGGTGAGTAGGTTTTTGTTTTTTCTCCGTCAGTTACTTTCCATCTGGTTGTTACAAAATAATTGTTGACGCCAGTGTATTCTGTCTTTTCAGATATAGCCATACCGATAGGTAATCCCTGATAGCGCACCCATGGTTCCCCATCACCTTTCCAACTGTCGAAATGTTTCTTGCCAGAAGCATCTGTGGTATAGTTCACCTGGTCTAAAATATATTTAGGAATAGCACAGTTGTTATCCCCTCTTGCTTGTGCATCAAAGAATGCTTGTACTACCTCAGAGTTGAAATCGTTTTTGGTAAACATCACCAGCATACGTGGATCTTTGTTACGTTTCATGAAGTCGATAACGTTTTTGCTGCTAACACCTAAGTTCACACTATTATCACTTCCATAGGTGTTGTTGCCACCATCTCCACCTGTACCTTTATTATATACATAGTCGTCTGCAATAGATTGCATTACGTTTGCATCATCAGCACCCACTTCTTCTGCTATTTTTAAGGCTTTAGCTTTGTTTTGGTGAAGAAGTCTTACTGCAATTTTAAGTTTTATGCCGTTTACAAATTTCACCCATTTCTTAGTATCTCCCCCGTAGGCTAAGTCATTGTCTCCAACACTTATCTGCGTTGTCGTTGACTTCAGCTTATCCAGATCGGTGTTCAGTTCAGTCAACCATTGGTCGAATAGACTCTCTTGCGATTCGTAGTTAGGAGTTAATGTGCCCCCATACTTGGCTTGTGCAGCTTCAGAGTAAGGTCTTGAACCAAAGAGGTCGGTATCGAATAGTCCCATGTAAACTGTTAGAGCGTTTGCCATAGCCGAAAGGTGTGAGTATTGAGCAGCTTTGTTAGCTGGCATCTTATCGATAGTAGCTTTAATATCGTTCTCGTATCGTTTAACATAAATAAGCTGAGAACCCACACCGCCCAGTTCAGCCAACTTGTTATACAAGTCATTAAAACTACTTGATGGTGAATATGCCTGAACTATTTTTGACGTGTAAGCCCCATCGTAATACCACAGCAGGTAATCGAAGGGTTGGTATTGCACCTGTTCCTGAGTAAACAAGAATACAGGATTTCCTTCGGCGATAGTCGATGGGTCAGTATTTATTTTTGCGTATTCGCTTTCGCTGCATCCTGTTACCAGTACCATGCATGTGGCACATATACCAAAGGCGAGCGACTTGAATTTTATAATATTCTGTTTCATAATGAAAGGCATTTAGAATGTAGCGTTTAATGTGAAGAGATAGCTTGCTGTGTAAGGCATAAATGATCGCATACGGAACTGCGCAGCTCCTGTTCCACGTACCGATTCAGGATTCTCGTGATTTGGCGCTGTGTTCAGTAGGTATGCCAAATTACGTCCGGTGAAACTAAGGGATAAGTTCTTTGCACCGATATAGCTGCTAATTTTGGTTGGAACGTTGTACGAGAGAGTTATTTCTCGCAGAGCGATGTAGTTGATTTTCTTAAACCAATCATCGTTAATAACACCTGTTCCCCAGCTATTCTTAAAGTATGCAGCACTTTGTAGGTGTGCTGGTTCTACATAACCTTTTTCATAAGCCTCCTGATAGGTCATTCCACTAACGTCTTGGTTAGTTCCTCCTGGTGTGGTAACAATAGTACCAGCATCGAAAACGACATCAGGGATAAAGCCATCAGTAAACACCTTATCTTGCGCATTAGCGTATTTGCTGGTCCAGGTCATCCCCTTACGGTATTTCTCGGTCTCTCCAGAGAAACCGTATGCAGTTGCGTAGCGTGAGTTATACGAAGCAACGTATCCTCCAAAGCGTGCGTCAAATAGCACATAGAGACTAAGGTCTTTCCATCTTAGGGTAGAGTTTAGTGATCCAAGGAAGTTAGGCAACATCGATCCAACTTCTTTCACAGTACCTCCGCGCTTATAATACACTGTTCGGAATTTGTTAGTGTAGCCCACCACTGGTTTGCCAGTCTTTTCGTCGGTCTTTATCCAAGAGTCAGACATTAGCATACCATAGTCGGAGCCTACTTTGGCAACAGATGCTATGCGGTAGTTACCATAGTTTGCTGCACCATCCAGATTAATGTAAGAGGTTACATCAGGACTTAGTTCTACAATCTTATTGCGGTTGCGAGTGTAGGTGAAATTTAGGTCCCATTGCCATTGTTTCTTCTTTATAGGAGTTGTGTTGAGTGCTATTTCTATACCTGAGTTCTGTATATTACCAGCGTTGATTAGCTTTTCTTTTACGCCCGATTCCCAAGGTACATTGATAGTCATAATTTGGTTTCGAGTGTTCTCCTTATAATAGGTGAGGTCTACCCCAATCCTACTGTCAAGGAAACGCCAGTCAAGTCCTACTTCCCAAGCATTCTTACGTTCAGGTTTTAAGTTGGTACTCTTCATATTCTCAGGGATAGTCATTCCATAGATTTTCCTGTCGCCACGTTGATATGTTGCCACAGAATAGCCCGAATTTATATAATAAGGAGAGGTGTCGTTTCCCACCTGCGCCCAAGAACCGCGTACCTTTGCAAAGCTAACCCATTTTGGAAGTTTGTCTTTGAGGGTTTCTGTGATGATCCATGAGCCCGAAACAGAAGGATAGAAATAAGAGAAATTACCTGTTCCGTAGCTGTAAACCAAGGCTGAGGACCAGTCGTTACGTCCCGTTATGTCCAAGAATAGTTGATTCTTCCAGCTTGTTCCAATCATAAAGATGGTAGAGACGATACGCTTGGTGTTGAATTTATACGCATTAAAGCTGGCTTGTTGTTTTGAATTCTTGATAAAGAATTGGTTGGGCACAATAAGTCCACCGTTCGTACTCTCGCTATTATACTGTGCATATTGGTTAAAATATTCCTCACGTAAGAACCCGTGCACTTCCCAGTCCTTATTAATTTGATAGTTTAGGTTGGCCGCAAGGTACAAGTTCTCTTGTGTAGTGTGCGTGTGTGAGAGTGCATAAGACCCACCTTCGTTGGCATAACCACTACCAGGGGCTTTTAGCTCGCCGTCGATAGCATAATAGTTGAGCGAACCACCAGTTGAAAGTTGTAGCCAAGGCAGTGCTTGAATATTGATGTTAAGCACAGGCCTGAACATGGTTTCTGTTTGTTTGTAATCGTTTTCAAAGATACTCCACCACAGCTCCTTACCAGGTACAGCACGATAGAGATCGCCATATCTTTCGCTGGCAAGTCCACCATGTTCCCCTTTGTAAAGATTACGATAACGATTAACGTCGTATTCACGTGGGAACGTACTATTTGCAAAGTATTCTCCGATGTTTAAAGGTGCATTACGAGGTTGTGATTGCGTAAAGTTTACGCTGAAATCTACCGTCACGATATTTCCAATCTTTTGTGAAGCTTTTCCTAAGAACGACAGACGGTTAAAGGTGTTGCGTGGTGTAGTACCCTTATTATATTTATAAGATGCTGAAGCATAGAATTGTGTACGATCATTACCACCTTGCAATGATACATTTGTATTTGTATTAAAGCCTGTGTCGTAAGCATCTTTATAGTTGTTTGGGAACATTTTCGCTGTTCCCATTGTCCCATCGTACTGTTCAAACTGTTTACCTTCAGCCCATGAGATATCAGGTCCCCAAGCATAGTTCCCATATTGTTCGATGAGCGAGTATTCACCTTTAGAGTTACGAGCGAACGATGTCATGTTATCGCTCCAAAGGTTGCCCGTGGCAGTGTATTCGTCTCCGTAATCTACACCACCAGGGAAAGCACCAATCATATAGGTGTTTTGTAGATCTGGAGAACGATAGACAGTTTCTAATCCTATAGTTTGTGAAACCTTTACAGTAACACCTTTGCCTGCTTTCCCACTTTTAGTGGTAATTACTACAGCACCATTCAAACCACGTGAACCATACAATGCTGTTGCTGCAGCGCCTTTTAGTACGCTCACACTCTCAAAGTCGTCGGGGTTAAGGTTCTTTAGTTGGTTACCATAGTCGTTGATATTGCTATTCCAGTCAGCGTCCCCTGATTGGCTTGTAGCATTATCTAATATCACACCGTCTACTACAAAGATAGGTTGGTTGTTGGCATTAAGAGTAGATGCACCTCTTATTTGAATTTTAGTAGAACCAAACATTCCACCGTCTGACTGGCTGATCTCTACACCAGCCACCTTACCTTGCAATGCTGTAACAGGAGAAACCGTGTTGGCTCGTTCCAGTTCATCGCTTTTCAGTTCGGTGACAGCATAACCCAATGCTTTTGTTTGTCGTTTAATTCCCAATGCCGTAACCACCACATCATTAAGCGCAGTGGCTTCTTCTTCAAGGGCAACGTTTATCTGTTGTCGACCATTAATATCTACATTTTTAGGCTTCATTCCCAAGTATGAGAATACTAACGTGCCTTTTGTGGGGCATTGTAGGGTGTATTGCCCGTCGATATTAGTCACAGTACCCATATTTGTACCTTTCACCGTTACCGAAGCACCGATTACAGGCTCGCCCGTTGGGTCTTTCACAATGCCACTAACCGTGACATTTTGCGCATAAAGCTCAGTAGCGAACATCCATATCAGTGCCATCATACAGATTCGCCATAAGGCTTGCGCTTTGTTCTGCTTGTTGTTCATTTTGCTTATAGTTAAAGATTAATATGTAAAATTTATTGTTTAGGTTTTATATATGTCTCTATTTCACTTTCATTCTGTATCAGCTCTTTGTGTTAGGTTTTGTTGTTTTGAATATTAGCTATGTGTAGCAGCTATTACCGCAATGAATTTATCGCTCTTGTAACTCTTATTGAGAGAGACTTTTATTTGTTTTGTTATAGGTTCTTATTAATAACTTCTGATATCTTTGAGTAAACAGATTGATACTCTAAAGATGGTTTTTAAGTATTGTAGATATTGTAATTTCGATTGTAGGTTAGTGTTAGTATGTTTTACGACACATAAAGTGTTGCTTAACGGTTATTTATATAGTTTTTATTATGTGAGCAAATATAAATAAAATAAATATATTAAGCAATAAAAATGGCGATTAATTTTTGTAAATATGTAAAGGCGATAAAATGAGGTGCTCGCAAGTAGATAAGTAGACAAGAGAGTGGGTCGGAAAGAGTTGTCCTTTGGTTAAGATGACTAAGATGATTATTTGTAACGAAGTAGAGAGAATAGGCTAATCAGCTACTTACAATCAGTTGTTCCTTACAAATCCCTCATCTTCTACCATGCGACAATAGACTTTGTTACTTAAAAATCTCGATTTTTCAGATGTTTTAGGTGATATTGTATAGTACATGTTTCTTCATTCGTTAATGTTAAAATCTAAGTATTTGTTGAGGACTTACATTTGACGCTTATTCTGTGGTATGTAATAAATGATAATAGTCAATGTTACAATATATTGCATGTTATGTTTATTTTACTTATATTTGCAATCAAAAGTGTGATTTATATTGTGGTTTAATAGCACTATCACGATGTTCTTTACGCTTTGGTCGACAGAACTATGGTTAATTTCTATGTTCTGTCGTTTGATAAACCTTTCTTATAAAGTGCTTAGACATTACAGCTTATGAAGAAATTTTTACTGATGTTTTCTTTGTTTGTGTCTTTAACTTCTTATGCACAAACAGGTGGTGAAATGAGGATTGCAACATCTACGCCCGTAGGGCAAGACTTTGAATTCCGTGTTACTCGAACCAATGATGCCAGTAAAGTTTTTGTTGACTGGGGAGATGGTAATAAACAAGAGGCTACGTTAGAAGGATGGAGTAATAATAAGAAGGTAACAGGAAAGTTACTGAAAGACACAATTATTGTTTATGGTGATTTTTCTGCTGTTGAAGTTTCTGAGGCAAAAGCAACATATCTTGCTTTTAAGAATCAGCCTAATTTAAAGCAAATTGAAGCAAAGAAGAACGAATTAACCTACGAGGGTATTGATCTCTTAGGTGCTCCTAATCTTGTTACACTTGACCTTAGCTATAATAAAATTACGCGTTTAGACCTGCGTAATTTTAAGAAGTTAACTAACTTTACAGCTAATCATAATACAATTTTGGCAACTGTTTTATTTCCAGATGGCAGTACAGAACTACGAAATATCGACATGTCAGATGGAGATATCACACACTTTTATTCTGTTAGTCTTCCTAACCTCCGTTATCTTAATCTTGCGAACGGTAGTTTGTTAGAGTTAGAACTGGGTAATAATTATCCAGAGTTACGTGATGTCGATATTACAGGGAATATCGGAGTAACATCTATTGATGTTATGCAACAAACTAAACTTGAAAAGCTCCTTATAAAGGGAACGAAGATAACTGAGTTAAACCTTATTAATAACCCAGAGCTTATCATGCTTGATGCGTCTAATACCGACATTGCAAAGCTTGACTTAAGTGGTAACAAGAATGTAACAACGCTTGAACTTAGTGATACGAAGTTGTCTCGTTTAGATGTGTCTAATCTTGCAAATCTTTATACGATTAATATTGATAATACGAAGATACAACGTATTGATTTATCTCACCAACGGTTTTTACGTAGTGTGAGCGTACGGAATACTGGAATACAATTTCTTGATATGCATGGTGCTATCGGTACTAATAGACTTAATCACCTTGATATGCGTGACTGTAAGAATACTACTCCTCAGTCACTTAACTTCACGTTCAAAGCAATGCCGTCACATACCGGTAATTCTTATCGTACAAATGTTTTCCTATCGGGGTCTAACTACGAACACGCCAATACTGGGATTTTAGATGATGATGCCGACAATTCCTATAAACTCGATGTTCATGGTGATGCTACTGCGTCTATGGATTCTGTTTCTATAACTATGCAAACATCCGAAAATGGAGGTAGTTATACACTAAGTCAAATCCCTGATGATGGGTATTTTGCAACTTATGAACCTGTTAATGGGAAAGTTCTGCCTGGTTTTCCAATTAAGATAGATACTAAAGCACCTGCTGGCTCAAAGTTCGTTGGGGTAGAGGTGAATGGAAAATTAATAGCTGACAGTATATTTGTCGTATCTGAAGCGGCGGTTGTAAAACCTATTTTTAGTGTTTCTGGTGATGATGATTATATCAAACTAACAGTTCCTACAGGTATAGATCAACAGTATTTCCTTTCTGTTAATGGTGAGGAAAAAGATGTTTCAATTGACTGGGGAGATGGCGAACTTGTAAAAGTGAAGGTTAAATCGACTCCAACAACAGTAGAGGGGCAAACATCTGGAGCGACTGTAACGATATATGGTGCTGTTACAGGAGCTGACTTCTCAAGTTATCCAGGTGTAGGTGTTGATAATAAGATAACTGCTATTGATTTGAGTCATAATATTCATTTACGTTCTCTTTCTACGTATATGAATTCTATTACGTCTATAGATGTTTCAAAGCTATTGGATCTTGAATCTCTTGATTGTTCTTATTCAGACCTCAGTTCCTTGGATGTTAGCAAGAATAGTAAACTTGTTAATTTACGTGCTTATGGTAATCAAGTTGAAAATATAGATATTACAGGTGCTGTCGATTTAGCTTATCTTGATGTCAAAAATAATTGGTTAGAAAGCTTAGACTTAAGTCATAACAAGAAACTCGTTTATTTGAATATAAGTAGTAATGAGATAGAGACAGTTGACGTGAGGGATATGCCAGAACTTGTAGAACTTTATGTTTCAAATAACAAGATTACGACTCTTGATGTTAGTAAGAACCCTGCATTGAAGACATTGCAGCTTTCTAATAATTCAGTCTCAAACTTAGACTTAAAGAATAATCTTCAACTTGTGACACTTACTGTAGATGGTAATAGATTAGAGGGGCTGGACCTTAAGGGACATGAACGATTGACCTATCTGAATGTAGGTGGTAATAGATGGGATGCATGTACTTTAAATGATCTTTATTATAGCCTTTCACGTTATCCTAAACTTCAGAGTGGAAAGATGCCACGTGGTAACACGCTTTTCGTTCATGGTGAAAAAGCAGGAGAGTATAATGATGCCGAGCATGCTGAGTCTTCTATTGCTAAGTTGAAGGGTTGGACGATTGATTACGAGGGCGATGGAACAGGTTGTAATATGGCATATATTACAATACAGGAGCCGGAATATGGAACGTTAAAGGTTTTTACAACAGATGATGTTGAGGTTCTGACGGGCACAAAGGTGGCTAAGAATACAGATCTTGTTATTAAAGCAATACCCGCATCTGGATATAAACTTGAAACTTTGACACTTAATGATGAAGAAGTAGATTCTCCTAATTTTAAGGTTACTTCTTCTGTGACTATTGGAGGAATCTTCACAGTTTCGGATCAAATAGATACTCTTTCTAATGAAGCACTTAAAGTGTCTGGGGGTAAAAATTATCTAAGTTTTATAACAGGAACGCCTACACACTTGCAAGTCTATACCTTAAGTGGCAAATTGATGTTCTCTACTATTGTAAGAGAGCATAAGACGGTTAGTCTACCATCAGGTATCTATATTGTTAAAACGAAGGACTATTCAAAGGTTGTAGCAGTTGAATAGAATGAATCAAACTTGTCCGCATGAGAAAGCGGAAAGAGTAGAATTAGCAATCCCGAAGGTCATTATAAACTTTCGGGATTGTTTTTCTATAAGTGTTTTTACTTTAACATTCTTGACACATAGCCATTGTGACGAAACCATTTATGTGCCCAGTTAGGTACCATAAAGATATAGCCAGAGATGTCTTCGTGCGGAGCGCAGTCAAGTTGGTTTCCAATGATGTCTGCTGCTTCTTGTACAGATGTTCCGTATAAACGTGCTAATTCTTCGCGTATGAGCGTATATGTGATGTTACGGATAGAGGGTGCGTTGATGGGTTGATTTCCTAATAGAGCCAATAATTCTTCTTTAGAAGGGATTTTCACCTTTGGGCCTACTCGTAGTCCTTCAAAGCAGTATTCCCTATCTATTTTATACATCGTAAACCCATCTCTGCTGTTACGTTCGTTGCATTCCTCTGCCATTTGGCGTGCAATAGTGTGGGTGTTGATTTGGGTTAAATATGGAGAACTGAATACAACTAAAATGTAATCAGTTCTTTATATGTTTGTCGGCGCGTATCCTATAAAGTCTTATTACCTCTCAATATTTTTATTGTTTAGCATCAGATACTCCTCCTGAGTGTCTTGCATTTTCATGTATGTTTGTTGGAATACTATAGACACATCCTATTTTAAACCCCATAAAATTAATTATGGTTTCGTGGAAAGTTAAATCAGCTTGCGCTTTATAATAGCTTGCTTCTTCAATTGAACAGTGCCATCTTTTTGCAAGTTTAGTGATAGCTCGCATTTCATTATCTATTCTGTTATCCGTTATTTTTATAAATAGAAGAGGGATTGTCCATTTGTAAAAATTAGGTCTTTTGTTTTTGTATGGAATCCCTTTTTCTTTTCCCCTTTTTCTCATCATATATCTAATTTCTTTTCTTACATATTTGTTTGGACAATCCTCATAATTATAAAAAGACATAGGGTTTTTTAGTAGCTCTTTTCCACTGAGTCCTTCTTTATTCGAACCATTGATATGTGGTTTTTCGGCAAGCATATAGTTTGATTCCCCTTTTTCCCCGGTAAAGTAACCATATTCTGGATTTCTTTCTGGATTGTCTCTGGGGAGAATGTTTCTTTCTCCTTTTTGATATCCAAATTCACTTATGATAAAATCGATGTCAATATATTTCAGTGTTATAATAAGAATACAAATTAATATTATTATTCCGACTATATATTTATCTATTGAGTCTAAATTATCTAAAGTGTTTTTTTCTTTGATCTTTATAGTTGTTTGAGCTTTATTTTGTTTTATATATGTTTCTGATGGCATATGTGTGGTGGATTTTTTACTTTGTTCTATAATTTCTGTATTTAAATCTTTTATTATAAACATATTGTCATTTCTCTTGAAAGTCATAGCTACTTCTGTGTTCTCCATTGTGCTATCAAGAGCTACAAAATAAGCTTTTGTCTTCCATAATAAAGCTTTGGCAGAAAAAACATTTAATGCTTCTATAAATTTAGTTGTCTGACATCCTGTATTTTGAAGTCCATCAGAAATCAGAAATAACTTATTGTTTTTGTTACTGTCTATTTCATTGATACCTTTAATCCATGCTGTATAGATATTGGAGTTGCCGGGATAAACTTTAAAGGACTTAACTAACACTGATAATTCTTCTCCATTTCCATGCAATACAGGTAATATGTTTTCAGCGAAAGGTATTATTGACACTTCTATATTTCTGTTGAGTGAGTGTAGCGATTCTGATAGTATTCTTTTCTCTTTATTAAAGACGTTTATGGAAGTTTTGTATCCTGCCATTGAACCACTCAAATCTACGATATAGATATGTTTCTCTGTTTTCTCGTTTGCCCATAAAGAGGTGCTTACAAGCAATATAAGTAGTATGAAAATACTTTTTCTCATTTTTCTGTTCTATTTTATTTTTGATTATATTTTGCGTAATTTATCAGTCTGTAATCTCAAAATCACCAGTATCAATGTTTATTGTCATTGTTTGTGATCCAATGTTTGAAATACGCAAGACATTATTATCTTTATTTTTCCAGCTTATTAACTCTGGCTTCCAATACCCAGCAATTAAAGTAAAATATTTCTTTTCTTTTTTGTTAAATGCAATTACACATCCTCTCCAATAGCTAAACACTTTATATGTTTTATTCTCAAGGATGTCATCCGCATCTTTGGGTTCAAGCCCATCAGGTATAAATGTTGAATAATATGTATAGGTCAAAGTTCCTATATTTTGATCTATTGCAGCTTGATTATCAACTTCCCATTTTTTGCTGAAATTTCTTGGAGCATCCAAGTCGAAGTCCCCCTTTGTTGGCTTGTAAATGCGTTTGCTGTTAGTTGATGCATTTACTAACCATGTTGTTAAGAAAGGAGCTTCTGACTTCAATTGCTCAATGTTAGAATATTCTCCATACAGGATTTGATCAAGATTATCATCAGATTCTCCTTTGTATTCTCCACTATAAACGAGGTCAATAACCTTCCCACTTTCAAGGTTTAGTAATGAAAACGTTATATATGAGAATCCGTCGCATGCGGTACCCCCACAGTTGTTTATGTAGGAAAAATAGATGTATTGTTGTTTTTTGATTTCAACAATTTTAAAAACATCATATTTAGGATTATATTCGTGTATATAATCGCAATAACCAGTTTTTGGCGTTGCTTTATCAAGTTGCCAACTTTCTCCATATTTTCGTGCTATAGCGTAATGAAACTCAGGTAAACCTTCTGAGTTAGTTTCATTAAATACTGCGATAATTGTTGGCTGATTTTGTGACAATGCGTATTTGATAAGAACAGTTTCTGCTTGTGGAGAATGTCTTATCAATAGACTTTTCATAATATCTGTTGCCTCTTTTTGACTGAGTGGGGCAGGATCTGTACTCGCAGTTTCTACATATGAAAGAGAATCTTGTTCATCTGCAGTAGGTTTATTATTTACCTTAGAGGAGCATCCTATAATTGATACAAACATGTATGTCGTTAAGAGTACTATAAAGTACTGCTTTGTAGTGAGCTTGATTTTCATTTACTTTTGTTTTTAGTTATATGTTTCAATTAAACTCGAGTGGCTGACTCGTGTCATTCTATAATATCTGTTGCAAATATAATAATCTTATTATAAATTACAAAATAACAACAAAATAAAGTGAATAAAATCCAATAAGGCATTTCTCTCTCTTATTGTGGAGCCTTTATTACCTTGAATGTTTACTTACTTTTTGAAAATTGCTAATCTTGTTCATCATTTTAACAAGCGAGGAAGCTATCACATTTTAGCCTATTAGCTATCACACTTGCTTTCCTCTTTATCCATCCTTTCCCAGATTCTTTTATAAAGCTCACGGTTGTTGTCGAGGGGATAAAAGCCGAGAATACGCCAGTTAGGAGGGTAAGTGTGGCGACTATTACAATTTGGGCAGGGCATTGGAACTGACATAGCAGTTGCTCCATATTCAATATCTAATGCGCGAAAGGTGTTGTTGCAGTTATCGCATCTGAAATTTATATAACCTCTGATCATAAGTTTGATGATTTAAATTATAATTCTCAGTCTTGTTGTGAAGGAATCAACTTCTTTTTAGGGAATGAGTTGTACTATCACAAGTTAATAAAGCATATTTGAAACGTAGGAACTATTTACTCCTTTATGAACAGAAAAACTCAATTTAACTGGTAGTTGTGAGTAAGGTAGTGCTACAGAGTAATGTAATACCAATCGTTAAGATAAATGTTGTTTTGTTCATAATTTATTAGGTTTTTGTTTCTGTTTGCAAAATAAATATTTAATTGTGAGAGGCACAAAGGAATTAATTTGTATTTTTGCGGAAGAGTAGCTTAAGTGCTGCGATTAGTAATATATGAAGAAAGGGGAACTCAAAATTGTAGGAAAGAACTTCGGAATCTTCTTTACAGATTGAGGGCGAGAGATGGTGTTAATAGCAGAAAACGTTTGGAAGGACTTGTATCTGTGCAGTATTTGTAGGCAGATAGAAGATGGCAAAGCTAAGAATGAAAGATATGAATATAGACGATAAGACTATCAACTTAAGTACTGAGGAGGCTAAGACGTGCGGAAAGTCTGTCGAGACTGATATTGAAGACGAGGCAATAAAGGCAAAGCTGAATGCTGTGTATCGCCTTAGACTATTATATAATAGTGGTGAAGAGCTGTGGAAACATATAGGAAAGGCGGGTAGTGGAAACAATTCCTTTGGTCGTGTTGGAGGGAAAGATGCCTTTTTGCGTAAGGCTGTTTATCACGAGTTGGAGCGTGAATGGAATGAAGAAATGGGTATTTCTCTTGATAGATTGATAGAAGCTTATGGGCTGGCGGAAAGACTGATGGAGAGGTACAAGCCCTTGCTGGGGGATGTCGAAGATAGGGATGTGAGGACAGAATGTTGTGAGCAAATCATCAATGTTTGTGTTTTTGATGATGAGATAACAGATAAGCAAGATGCGAAGATGAGGGAACTTCTTCTGCGTTTGCAGGAAGAAGATACTTATTGCCTTGCGGTTTTGTTGTTGATGTTGCTTGGCGTATTGCCCTCGTCTTTTGATACTCGACAAGGGGATGCGAAGGAGATGAAGGGGAAATACGAGCAGGTTTATAACTTCTTTCTACGTGTATGTCATCGGAATATTCTTTTTGTACAAACGCCAAGGATGACACTCTTTCATAAGGCTTTAAAGGAAGCAGAAGAGAAACTGACGCGTATTAGATTGGTTAAGTTTACGGCTGATGTACTTTGCAATCTGTCAATTCTTGCAAGTGCAGAGCAGATCGCAGAGAATGGTCGGCGTGTTCAGTGGGACCAGTTATATCCTAATCTCGATGGTTATTGGTTGGGTGAGCAGCATAGTGAGCAATGTCCAGACTATTGGCGGGTGGAAGAATTAGCAACAAGCTATCTATTTTGTCATTATTTTCAGAAGGAAGGTGAGGTTGGTAAACTGCATCAGCAAGAGTTCACTGTAAGCTTCTATAGTAATGGTGAGGATTATGCTTGTGTGCAGCATCCACGTTCTGTCTTGCAGTGGTTGAACAATGAAAAGCTGTCAAAGGATGATATCACTTATCCACACTTTGTTTTTGGGGGAGGAGAAAAACCAACGAAGATAGCTTTTGAGTCGTTTATGATGGATGTGTCGTGGTTTCGTCCGATACAATTGACACGTGCAAAAGATGATTGGGTAGCTCCAACTGAAAAGGGAATGGAGGTAGTAAATGATTTTGCAGCCTATTCCTATACTTTCTATCAAGAATTGGAAGCTATAACACCAGATTTTATCTCTGTAAAAGATGAGAATGGGAAGTCATATAGAGTTTCTGTTTCTGAACATGAAGAGTTAAGAAACTGTACGTTGAATGATGCTATTGGTATTATCACTTGGGCTGGTAAACGTTATATAGCATTTGATCATTTGATGTTGTATCTTCCGATAGAGGAATAATATATTTTATTGCTTTTTACTTTTGGAAATCAGAGTAGTGGAAGATATGTTTAGGTATTTTAGGGTTTTCCCCTCGCTGAGTAGGGAAATATCTTTGTAAGTGTGAAAATATGTAGCTAATTTTGCCAACGTTAAGAAATTGTAAGTTATGAAGAAGTCTTTAATTCTTTCCCTCTCTGCAGCTGTGGTGCTGAGCAGTTGCGATACCTATACAGGGTCAGGTGCTGTAACAGGTGGCTCGTTAGGAAGCATTCTTGGAAGCGCTATTGGTGGTATTGCTGGTGGAGCGAGAGGTTCAGATATCGGTACGATTGTTGGTATGGCTGGTGGTGCTATCATAGGTGCTTCTACAGGAGCAAAGGCTGACAGACGTGCGAAAGAGGATGTACACGACCATTATGAGAAGGTGCAACAGCGTAAGGCACGTGAAAGAAGGAATCAATCAGGATACGATAATTATAATCAGACAGACGACTATGCACAGCCTAATAGGGTAGATGGAAGCGGTTTTGATAGTACCAACTCTGGTGACGACCGTATTTACGATTTCCAAGGCAGTGATTATACAGGCAGTTACAGCGCAGCACAGCCAAATACCAAGGCACCAGCTGAGTCAAGTGTGGATAAGTTGGCAGGTAATTATCAGTATACACCGAATATTGAGATTATCAATGCTCGTTTTGTTGATGATAACCAAGATGGTATCTTGTCGCGCAATGAGGTGGGTAAGATTATCTTTGAGGTGATGAATCGAGGGGATAAGACGATCAGTGATGTACAGCCTTCAGTGTTGGAAACAACCGGTAATGCACACATTTACATCAGTCCATCTATCCACATTGAGAGTATTGCACCCGGTAAGGGCGTCCGTTACACAGCACTTGTGAAGGCTGATAAGAAATTAAAGAATGGTATGGCACGATTTGCTTTAACTGTTTTGCAGGGTCAGAAGAGTATAAGCAAAGTGACAGAATTCAATATAAGAACCAGTAAGTAAGATTGTTGATAAACAGAAAACATAAAGAGTCAGCAAATCGTCTTACGATATGGATTCTAAAAAGAGTAAGATTAAATAGAGATTATAAAGATATTATTGTGTAAGTACTAACTACTGATAACTAAAACTTTAAATGACGGAATGGGGCTGTATCATTAAACTGGTGCAGCCTCTATTTCTTTTTAACCCAAATCGGTCATTAGAGGCTAAACATATTTCTACAAACAACTTATTCCTATTAGCCTAATTAGGCTATTTGGTCTAATTAGGCTAATAACTTATTGTTCTGTCATAATTTTTCACATCATAATTTTGAATACATGCTCTTTTAGCTTCTAAAAGACGCC
>NZ_JACD01000089.1:0-2666 GCF_000517825.1 Prevotella sp. ICM33 | reverse complement strand
AATATGACCGGTATCAGGAAGGAGTTGAAATCGAAAGTCATCGTATGTCTGGTGAATAGTATAATATTGTGCTATTCCTTGACGTTATGAGGATGACATATATATCACAATTCTATATTATCTGAAGGCGTGTAGCGTTGAATATTCACAAGTATAACAAGTCTATTCTGTAAACAGCTGTTCTGGAAAGTGGTGCAAAAACAATGGACTGCTCAGAACTATTAGGACGTTATGCTGCAAAAATAGAATGGTGTAAGAAACCTATGGGTTGGACAACATGTTATATGGTTGATTATGCAATGAAAAAAAACAAATGGCTTATAAAACATAATGACCCCAACTATATTCCTAAAAGAGGGCAAAATATAATAAAAATTAGCTTATAAATGTCTTTTCACATTTAATTTGCGAGAATTACATATAATTTTTATAGCTTTGTACCTGATTTGAGTATATTTGTAATTTATTAGATAAAACTTAAATATAAGAAATATGGCCATTTATGATTATGGAATTGGAGGAAATGAGGTAAATGTTGACGCTAATGAGTCAATTGCCGACATCCCTTCCAACAGAACTTTGTTAGTACAGAAGTTAACCGATGAGGCTCCAGTAAGCCCTGAAGCGGTTTATGGTTTACAAACAGTAGAAGATGTCTTCGAACATTTCTCACCATCTGTTACACTTGAGATGCAAGATGATAATGGTGAAGATGTTACAGAGACGATGCACTTTAAGAATCTTGGAGATTTTGACTCAGAAAAGCTAAAAGAGAATAGTGCTTTCCTTAGTAAACTTGATGTTGAGAAAGAGCAGAATATAAAGATTGCTCGTCAGCTTTCATCAAATAAAGCCTTATTGAAAGCTTTGGCTAATCCAGAAACCCGTCAAGCTGTAATAGATTTGTTACAGAGTTCACTTGACGAAATTAAGAACACAGAAGCCAAGTAAGAATAAAAACTAAATTGAAAATGGACAATAATAAAATAAAGGCTAAAGAACAGCAGGCTCCTTCTATAAGTAAGAGTACTATTGCACAGCAGGGAACCTCTTCTGCTGCCAACGCGCTTGACAAACTGAAAGAGTATGGCGGATTTACTTTCTTAGAGAATATCATTGACGGCTTTTCTAATCTGAATCCTTCACGTAAGGCACGCCGAAACATCTTCCTCTCTGATGCACAATGGGAGAATGATCGTAAGGTTTTAGCTAATCGTCTTGAAGTTTGGATTGATCTCTTAAAATCTGGTCAGTCTGCTGAACAGATGAGAGATAAAGCTAAGGAAAGAGCCTTGCATGTTGAGGACTTACTGAATAAGAATCTTAGTAAGGTTTTGGCTCGTACACGTGAGCTTGAGACTTCTTATCGTTCAGTTGCTTTATTCTATCGCAATACAGAAAGTCAGAAGGTTAAGAATATCACTATTGTCAATGCTGAGATGGATCAATTGACAGACTTAGACAACCCTGTTTTCATTGACTATATCAGCAACGAGCTTAAGCATAACTTCGACCGTCTCGACCTTCGTCGTAACTATTCTCTGCTTGTCATCCCTGGATATTTGGGCTCTAACGCTATCCTTGACAAGTGGGGTAAGATTGCACACAGCAATAAGGTTATGCTTCTAACTGACTTCCAGGATTTGGAAACACCAGACGATGTTGTTGATGTCTTCTTTAATGCTGACCATTCTGGTGGAGATATATACAAGTCAAACATTATTATGACATGTAACTGGCTCTTAGGACGCCAGAAGGTAGTACAGGTAGGAGAAGAAGACAATCTTTACGTACCAGGCTCATCTGCTCTCGCTGGTAAGATTTACAGCACATTGATGTCACAGGTAGTTGCCGGAAAGAAATTTGGTGGTCTTAATGATGTTGAAAGCGTACGTTTCGATTTGAAGAAAAGCGAAATTTCAGAAATTGAGCGCATGGGTCTTGTACCAATGGTCAACGAGTATAGTAAGGTGATGGCATTCTCTGCTAAAACACTCTTCAATGGTGATAACCTTGGATTGCAGACTTACTCTGTTGTTCGTGTATTCGATTATATCTCTAAGGTTCTTTTCGACTTCCTGAACCGCCGCGCATTTGAGAACTGGACTACTCGCACAGAGGCTGACTTGAGAAGCCAGATTGTGAAGTTCCTTGATAGCATACAGGGTCCAACTCGTCTGATAGAGAAGTTCCGAGTGATGAGAATTGAGCAAGATCCAAACCAAAAGGATCGTGTATTACTTGATATTCACATTACTCCATACTTCCCTGCAAAGAGTTTTGTTATTCAGCTTGAGGGTCGTAAGGGAGAAGAGCCAGAAGAGGCTAACTGGGAAAGCCAGTACTCACAAGATAAATAAGTTACTCTTATTTCTGGGTCTTCAGAAAGTTAGAGTGACAAGAATTGTTTCTTACACTCAGTTTTTTAGATATAATGGACATTTAGTAGGCTGGTTATTCCAGCCTACTTTTTTTGTATTTATGAATCCATCTATAAACTTCTTTTGTAGACAAAGATTGAAAAATCATTACATAATTCCAAAGAAAACATCCATAACTAACGGCAAAAACACATATACGAGTCAGGTCTGCAATCAACAGAAAATCAATTAGTTATAAAGTAGTAAAGTAAAAGGTGCTTAATTGGACTTCAAAAGGGCGTTAGT
>NZ_JACD01000088.1:0-18082 GCF_000517825.1 Prevotella sp. ICM33 | reverse complement strand
TAAGACCCTTACTAACGCCCTTTTGAAGTCCAATTAAGCACCTTTTACTTTGCTGTTTTATAACTAATTGATTTACTGTTGATTACAAACCTGCTTTTTGTATGTGGTTTTGTCGTCCTTTATTGATGTTTTACTCGAAATTATGTAATGATTTTTCAAACCATTATCTGCAGATTTTCGAAGTCCTAAAATGAAATGGTTTTCCTGAAACATTGTGGTCTAATGACCGATTTGGATTTAATGAGTAACTTCGGTTCTTCCGTTAAAGCGATACGAAAAGCGTTCACACATTTAACGGAAGAACCCTATTTTCATATATAAAAATAGTTAAATTAGTTGATATAGTTAGTCTTAGGCTGTATATCATTTGTTTTCTTAGAACATAATGACTACATTTGTATAAAATTATAACTCAACTAAAAATTATGAAAAAGTATTTATTGATTTTATTGGCACTCTTGCCAATGATGTTATTCACAGCTTGTTCTTCAGATAAAGAGGAAGAAACATCTAATAATCTTGTAGGTACTACATGGCAATATTTAGAAAAAGAAGGTAATAAAATCACCTCAATGACAGTATTAGAATTCAAGTCAAATACAGTAGTTAAAATAATAACTGATGAAGATCTTGATAAGAATCCTACTGAGCGAGACCACGATGAAGGAGATGCTACCTATGTTTTAAATGGTAAAAAAATATCAATAAAACGAGATATTTATACTGCTTGGGGTGAAGTTGATGGTGACAAGTTGACTTTACAATATGTAGATGATGGTAAGATAAAGACAATGGTCTTCACTAAAAGATAAATATAATTATAAACAGCACAGAAAGTTGTTGAGATATTAAATAGGGATGCAAAACATTTGCATCCCTATTTCTGTAAGTAGATATTAAAATTAGCATCATTCGTAGTATTGATATATCAAGCAGTTAAAACAGTTTATCGAATTATTTTCATGAAAATAATTTGTGTGTGATAGCTTTTCAGGGAATAAAAAGATAGAGATAAAGCTATTATTGGATAACATTTAGCGCTTAGAATCAGCTCTTTTTCTTCCTTATAATTGTTTTATTTATTTGTAATTCTTCTTGTAATATCTTCTAACGACTGATAAAAAAGTGGAGCTGAAACATTGTTTATTTTTCCTTCTTTATATACGCTATTGCATATATACAATAAGTCATCAATGTTCCCATGTAGTTCCATAATCCTTCTTGTAAGATTATTTGTGGCAAACATGCGCTTCATGAAAATGGCAGAAAGTTGAGCTGGTAGTTTATATACCCATAATTCATTTCTGTAATATTTCATATTAATACCACGTGAAGCAGCTATTTTTGTTGTCTCACGAATAGTTTTAATTGTAGTTGCCAATAGCTTTAGAGAATTCATAAGTTTATGAACTGATGTTATACTGTCATTTATGTCTCCATTTTTACCTATGACAGAGATAACTGCAGCGTTGATAGCCATGTGTATCCATATCCATTCCAACATGTCATAAGGCTTTTCAAGTTTTATGTTAGAGGACTTAAATAGATTAGAAATAGCCTCATAATTTGATATGGTTGTCTTATTTTTAGACTCTATCATGAAATGGTCGAATAAACAACAATCAAGTTCAGCTTTAGTAGCAAGCTCTTCTTTTTTTATTTTTATGCAACCTCCAGCAACGGGAAAGCCTAAGATATAATCATATCCTTGCATAATTTTATCAAGATATTGCTTGTCATACCATAGATTACAGCATAAGAGTATTGTACCTTTGAATGTTTCTTTTCGTAGTATCTCCATCACATTGGCAATCTTCCCTTGTGAGATACTTACGAAAATCATGTCATATTCTTTCTTTGAATGTGGATTTACTGTATATTCTTTTTTGACTTGAATACCCTTTGATGATTCTCTTCCATCTAATAATGTAACTTCAATATTGCTCATATATTCCTTATTACTTCCTTCCCGAATATAATGTTCAACATTGTGTCCAGCCTCTTTAAACACAGAAGCATAAGTTGTTCCGATAACTCCTAATCCTATAATTAATATATCCATGTTTGTGTTTATTTTAGACAAAGGTAATTAATTATTTGGGCTTTCCTCCTTATTTTTGTAATTTTGTAAGTCTAAGGATAAAATAGAAACAGACTTAATAAGGAAGTAAAAGATATGGCAAAAGACGATAAGGGACTTACCCCGATGATGAAACAGTTCTTCTCAATGAAGGCGCAACATCCTGGTGCATTGATGCTCTTTAGGTGTGGTGACTTCTATGAGACGTATGGTGAGGATGCTGTGGAGTCGGCAAGAATACTCGGTATTACCCTTACACGTCGTAATAATGGTGGTAATGGCGACTCGATAGAGATGGCTGGTTTCCCCCATCATGCCCTTGATACTTATCTTCCTAAGCTTATCCGTGCTGGAAAGCGTGTAGCTATCTGCGACCAATTAGAAGACCCAAAGAAGAAACGTGAGGCTATCAAAGGCAAGAAGGGTTTGTCGGCAATGGACAAGATGGTGAAGCGTGGTATCACAGAACTTGTTACTCCGGGTGTTGCCATGAGCGATAACGTACTGAACTATAAGGAAAATAACTTCCTTGCTGCGGTACACTTCGGTAAAGGTGCTTGTGGTGTCAGTTTCTTAGACATATCTACAGGAGAGTTCCTAACCGGTGAAGGCACCTTTGATTACGTCGAAAAGCTATTGGGTAACTTCCAACCAAAGGAGGTACTCTTCGACCGTGCGAAGAAACAAGACTTCGAACGCTACTTCGGTACACGTCTTTGTACGTTCGAGATGGACGATTGGGTGTTTACTGATCAGACGGCTCGACAGAAGCTATTAAAGCATTTTGGAACAAAGAATCTAAAGGGTTTCGGTGTCGACCATCTGAATAATGGTGTCGTTGCAGCAGGTGCTATTCTACAGTATTTAGAGATAACACAGCACACACAAATCAATCATATCACTTCTTTAGCACGTATTGAAGAAGATAAATACGTGCGTATGGACCGCTTTACTATCCGTTCTTTGGAGCTGATAGCCCCAATGAATGAAGATGGTTCATCGCTTTTGAACGTTATCGACAATACCGTTACGCCAATGGGTGGACGTATGTTGCGCCGTTGGATGGTGTTCCCACTGAAGGATGAAAAGCCTATTAATGAGCGTTTAGACGTGGTTGATTATCTCTTCCGAGAGCCAGATTTCCGCGAATGTATCAATGAACAGTTCCATCGTATTGGTGACTTAGAGCGTATTATATCAAAGGTAGCTGTCGGTCGTGTGTCACCTCGTGAGGTAGTGCAGCTGAAGAATGCCCTTATGGCTATCCAACCGGTTAAGACAGCTTGCCTTTATGCAAAGAGCGATACGCTGAAGAGGATTGGAGAACAGCTGAATCTCTGTGAGTCTCTACGTGATAGAATAGAGAAAGAGATACAGCCTGATCCTCCACAGTTGGTCAATAAAGGCGACGTGATAGCCTTAGGTTATAACCAAGAGCTTGATGATTTGCGTTCTATCCGTGACAATGGAAAGCAGTATCTGTTAGAGATTCAAGAGAAGGAGATTGCTCAGACAGGTATTACCTCGCTGAAAATAGGATTCAATAACGTGTTCGGCTATTACTTGGAGGTGCGTAATACCTTTAAAGATAAGGTGCCTGAGAATTGGATTCGTAAGCAGACATTAGCGCAGGCAGAGCGTTATATCACCCCTGAACTTAAAGAATACGAGGAGAAGATACTTGGTGCTGATGAGAAGATATTGGCTTTGGAGACTCAGCTTTATATGGAGCTGATACAGGATATGCAGGAGTTTATTCCGCAGATACAGATCAATGCCAATCTTATTGCTCATCTTGACTGTCTGCTTTCCTTTATGAAAGTATCTCAGTTGCAGCGTTATGTGCGCCCAGTAGTGGACGATTCGGAGGTTATAGACATAAAACAGGGTCGCCATCCAGTGATAGAAACACAGCTACCGATAGGTGAACAGTATGTGCCTAATGATGTATTGCTTGATACGGAACACCAACAGATCATGATGATTACGGGTCCGAATATGGCAGGTAAGTCTGCTTTGTTGCGTCAGACAGCCCTCATCGTATTGTTAGCACAGATAGGTTGCTTCGTTCCTGCTGAACGAGCACGCATCGGAATGGTGGATAAAATCTTCACACGTGTGGGTGCTTCGGATAACATTTCATTAGGAGAATCAACCTTTATGGTCGAGATGACGGAGGCTTCAAACATCCTAAATAACGTCACTCCACGCTCTTTAGTACTCTTTGATGAGTTAGGACGTGGTACAAGTACATATGATGGAATTAGCATTGCATGGGCGATTGTAGAGTATCTACACGAACATTCGCGTGCACAAGCACGTACCCTCTTTGCTACACACTACCATGAATTGAACGAGATGGAGAAGAATTTCCCTCGTATCAAGAACTTTAATGTCTCTGTGAAGGAAGTAGATGGAAAGATCATCTTCGTTCGTAAGTTAGAGAAAGGTGGTAGTGAGCATTCCTTCGGTATTCATGTAGCAGAGATAGCGGGTATGCCTCGTTCTATTGTTAAGCGTGCAAACATTATACTTAAGGAGCTTGAAAAGGATAATTCACAAGTGGGTAGTGTCGGTAAGGCTGCTGTTGAGCGTCTTGACCAGAGCAGGGAAGGTGTTCAACTCTCCTTCTTCCAACTCGATGATCCCGTCCTCACACAGATCCGTGACGAAATCCTCGGTCTTGATGTCAATAATCTTACACCTGTTGAAGCCCTCAATAAACTGAATGATATTAAGAAAATCGTAAAGGGTTAGACATTATAAGCACTGACATCGTAGTTTATAGACAGGGTAAGTAAGACAGAGTAACAGAGTAAGTAAGACAGAGTAACAGAGTAAGTAAGACAGAGTAACAGGGTAAGAAAGACAGGGTAACAGGGTAAGTAAGACAGAGTAACAGAGTAAGAAAGACAGAGTAACAAGGTAAGTAAGACAAAGTAACACATAAACAAAGTGCAGGGTAACATAAGAATAGCCAATAAGTTCTTATGTTACCCTGTCTTCTTTTCTTATCTTAATACCTTCTGTTCCCTTGTTACTTTGTCTTCTTTCCTTTGTTACCCTGTCTTCCTTACCCTTTCTTTCTAAATCATTGGGCTGTCTTTAGTGTCTTTTGTCAGTTCATCTATCTGGCTGATAATGTCCGAGTTAATGCGTTGCATACGAAGATATAACCATATACCGATGGCTACTCCGATGATTAAGCCTATTCCACCGCCAACCAGCATACCATCGAACATGGATGTATGGTCTCCTCCCTTCGCAGCACCTGACCCATAGTATGCCTCGATAAAGAACCAAGGAGTCCATATAATCATTATGATTGTGCCACATAAGAAGGACTTTTTGCGTAATTTCTTCATCCTTTGCATTTGTAAGGAAGCCGCTATGAGGTCGCCATTCAGGAACTCCTTCTTATTAACATGATTGATATAAGCATCGAAACAAACAATGAAAGTCATAACGAGTACGGTAAATCCGTAGAACCACCACGACATGTTAAACAGTATCCGAACTTCATTGTAACCGTAATAAATAAATAGTAACACTAAGAATGACACCCATGTATACTTCTTCATAAACGACATCTTATTGAGCATTGACTGTCTGATAAGCTTATCGTTGACGAGTGTTTGATTGTCAAGTTTATTCTTGAGGATATCCAATTGCTGACGCATTTCCTCAAACTCTGTATGCTTTGTTTCCATTGTAGTTTTCTTTTTAATGTGATTGTTAAGCTTTGTAGGGTATTGGGCTAATTGGGCCAATTGCCCTAATAGGGCTAATAAGACCAATAAGACTAATCCCATTCATTAATGGTTACTCCCCTACTCCTTTGTTGTTTCACTCGTTTTCTTCAGTTTCTCTTTGATTCTGAATAGTCTTACGGAGACATTCTTCGTACTGATACCGACGATTTCGCCAATCTCTTCATAGCTCATATTCTCCAACCAAAGGAGGATGATAGCTCGGTCGAAAGGACCTAACTGGCTGATACGACGGTTAAGTTGCTGTATCTGTCGGCTGTCATCATCGCTATCCGTAAAGGGATTGATGTTCATCGTAAGTGGAATCGTTTTCCGTTTCCGTTTCTTTCGGTCACAAGAGATGCAAGTGTTGAGGCTGATACGATAGATCCACGTGCGTACATCGCTTTCTCCTCGGAAGTTCTGCAGACCCTTCCAAAGGTTTATCAATACCTCTTGAAAGAGGTCGTTCACCTCATCTTCATCCTTTGAGAACATATAGCACACGGTGTAGATGGTGCTTTTATGTTCTCTCACGATGCGTGAGAAGTCTTGTTCATTCTGTAGGTTGTCCATCTGTTGATAGGTTGATTTTTGCTCATTAGACGCACGTAGTAAATGAAAAACTACACAATTGGGATAATTTTTTTTATTTATCGTGTGCAAAAGTATTGTTTTATGAGGATAAATACAAGTCCTCGAAGGCTTTATTTAGTAAAGAAGATAGACTTGTTTTCATCATTCAAAATATTAGATTACTTGATTTCTAATGATTTATAACCGTTTTACCAAGGCTCAACAAATATTTTACAGTTATAATTTAATAGTTGAAAAATTTTGCTGTTTTAATTATAATATCTATCTTTGCCACTGATAGGAACGTCTGAAAGAATTAGAAGTAGTTTCCGGCGTATTCGCTGGAGTTTGATACGAAGTATCGTTTTATTGTTAACAAAGGTTCACAATAAAAGTAATTCCCTTACAGCGTTCCTATTTTTTTGTTTAAAACAAACGCACTATGGCAACCAGAACAATAAACGGAAAGGAATATACAAAGGTTGATTTTGAGAATAAACTGCGCCATTTAAGCGATGCACAGGAACTTGCAGCGATGCTGAACGAGCTGAAGTTACCTTGGTATTATTCTGACTTTCGTGGTAAACAACTAAGTTTTTTAGCTGATACCAATAATGTCCAACGACGTTGTAAGACTTTCCGACTTCGCAAGAAGCACGGTGGCTATCGCGAGATTACGGCTCCGAAAGGTAGTCTTCGTGGTATATTAAATGCACTTAATATATTACTTCAGACCTATGATGAGCCTACTCCTTGGGCATTCGGTTTTGTTTGTGGTCGTTCTGTGGTTGATAATGCACGTCCACATGTGGGCAAACGTTATATTCTAAACCTTGATTTAAAGGATTTCTTCCCCACTATTACACGCCAGCAGGTGGCTGACTGTCTGACGGCAGAGCCTTTTGGCTTCTCATCATTGGCTACAAAACTCGTCTCAGGACTGGCTACTGTGCGCACAAAGAACAATGAAGAGGTATTGGCACAGGGCTTTGCTACATCGCCAACGCTGTCGAACTTTATTTGTCGGGAGATGGATAAGGAGATAGCGAGCATAGCTACTGCACAAGGCATCACCTTTACCCGTTATGCTGATGACCTCACTTTCAGTGCTGACACAGACATCCTTCGTCCACAGGGAGAGCTTGTACAACAGGTAAAGGCTATTGTTGAGCGTTATGGTTTCCGACTGAATGAAGAGAAAACCCACTTGCAACGTCGTGGAAGACGGCAGGAGGTAACGGGCTTGATGGTAACGGAGAAAGTGAATGTAAGCCGCCGTTATGTGCGTGAAATCCGTTCCTTGCTGTATATCTGGGAACGTTACGGCTATGAAGATGCCTGTCAGGCAGCGTGGAAGAGCTACAGGCAGCAGCATGGAAAGACAAAGGGACATCAGCATTGCGTACCTCTTAATGCTGTTCTAAGGGGTAAACTGAACTACATGAAGATGGTGCGTGGAGCCGATGACCCACTCTATCAGCGTTTTGTTAGTCGTTATACTTCTTTGCAACAACGAAGTAAGGGAGATATAAAAGAGGTGGAATATAAAGCTTATATGGGTAAGTATCTTTCTATATCGGCTAAAGATAGAACGACAAGTGCTAATGTTTTGCCAAATGACAATACTTCATCACGTCAGCTCGGAGCTACAAGCAACAATCCTTATGACCCAAGAAAAAAGAGCAAACGCATTCTTAACTTTATAGTGATGGTGATTATATTGGTTGCTATTATACTCATCAAATTGTTTTTAAAATCACGTCTGTAAGCAGTAAAAAGTAAGTTAATAAGTAGCGTAATTCTCATCTTTCGTCATGTAGATGACTACCTTTTGCGCTGTTTACTTAATCTTATCAACTGGTAGGATTACTTCTCCCAATGAAATCATGGCATTGAAGAGGCTTATATACTGATAGTTAGGAATGTCAGAAACCATGATTTCACGCTCTTGAAGCAGTCCACAGTCGAGCAGTCGTTGGCGCATCGTACCGCAAAGGAGCGGTGTAGAGGGTGTAAACCATTGTTCGCCATCATAGAGTGCAATGTTAGTATAGGATGTATCTGTAAGGTGATTGTCACGAACAATAAGTATTTCGTCACAGTCACCTTGCTGTTTTTTTAGTTCGTTAAGTTGAGAGCGGTCTGTGCTCTTATAGGGATAACTGATATTATTGTCGTAGACAAGGCGCAAGGAGTGGATTTCTCTGCATGTATAAGGAGTACAAGTGATGTCGTGGATGCCCTCTTTATCATAGACAAAGCGTAGCTTTGAATATTCCATCGGTAAGCTAACAGACTGTAAAAGGTCAGCTATATGCAGCGGTTCTGTCAATCCTAACATCTCCTTACGTGTACGGTTCATCCGCTGTTCGTGGTAGGCAAGATTGCAGACACAGCCGTCTATTACCCTTATTGTCTCAATATATTGGCACATAAACCTTTTCTATTACCTCTTTATATTCGTCATCGTTATTGCTTTGAGCCGTAATTCCGCCCCCAGCCTTGTAGTGAAGCTGTCCGTCTTTATCCTGATCAATAAAGCGAATCATCACTGCACTGTCTAATTGTCCTTTACTATAACAGCCCATCACGCCCGTATAAAAGTCTCTTTCGTAGCCCTCAGCCGCATCGATTATCTCCATGGTACGAGGCTTAGGGGCACCTGTAATGGAGCCAGCAGGGAGCAAATGGAAGAGAAGTGTACCGATATTCTCACAATAGTCTGTAGGGAGTTGTCCTGTAATCTCTGAACTTGTCTGCAGGATTTCACCCTTGTTTGTTGTCAGATGGTCGATATAACGATAGCGTTTCACTTGCACTTGCTCTGCTATGATACTCAAGTCGTTGCGGATAAGGTCGACGATGGTAGCGTGTTCGGCTGCTTCTTTCTTATTTTCCATCAGTTCCTTCTCAGCGTCAGGACGTGTTGCATCAATCGTTCCCTTCATTGGGAAGGAACTAATAAGTCCTTCTTTATTGATACGAACGAATATTTCTGGAGAGAAACAAACGAACTTATCTTTCATCCAACAGCGATATAACGCCTTTGAACGCATGAAGATATCGTGCAAGGAAAGATTTGTACGGACAGGAATCTTGCATGTCAAGTTGGCTAAATAGCTGTCGCCTTCACGCTCTCTTTGCTTGACAAGGTTGATACGCTGTTCATAGTCATCTCTTGTGAGTGGTTCGGTATGCCATTCCACAGCCTCATTGCTGTAGCTTTCGTCCTTAGGGATATTAGAAAGACTTGGGAAAGCAAAAAGCAATTCATGTGGATTGATGTCCGCATACTCCTCTACATAGGCACCATCGGCTTTATATTTGATGATAAAGATAAAGTCTTTACCTTCCTTAGCCAGCGTGTTCATCCGCTGAATGGCACGTTCACGGTCGTATAGTATCATATTCTTTTGTTACAAGCAGGTGAGGTGTTTTGTCTCTTTGTTTATCTTTCTCCAATCTTGAAAATATCCTTTGGCTCAAATACTCCTGATTTCTCTGTTTTCGCAAGTTCAACCATACAATGCGCAACGACTTCTGTCTTCATAGGTCGTTGGCTCTGTAAGAGTCCTATTTGGTTGAAGAATTGCAGTATAGAAACAGACAGTTTCTCAGAACTTCTTGTAGTATTCTTGCGAATTAAAGCAGGTGGACGAAGGATGGAGATATGTTGAAAAGGAAGCTGTTTGATAGCTTCTTCTAATTCACCTTTTATCCTTGTATAGAAGAAATGAGCGTTTGGATTAGCCATAGCAGAAGAGACAAGGATAAAAGAAGGTACTCCCTGCTCTGCTGCTATCTTAGCGAAATTGTATTGATAGGTATAGTCTATCTTGTATTGATTCTCCTTTGAGCCAGCCGCTTTGCGCGTTGTACCCATGCAAGAGAATACGACATCGCCTTGTACGGAGAGTCTCCACTTATCCGACTGGTCGAAGTCTACGATATGTGTTGTTACCTTTTCGTTATTTATGCCTGGATCTCTTCTGACGAAGATTGCTATTTGTTCGATAGTATCATCATTGATAAGCTCTTGGACAAGGTCTTTACCTATTGCGCCAGTAGCTCCTAATATTATTGCTCTCATTGAGGGGATGGGGTGTTGGGTGGTGAATGTTGGGTGTTGGGTGGTGAATGTTGGGTGTTAATGATTTGTGGGGATGGAGTGTTGGATGTTGAATGTTGGGTGTTAATGATATGTGGGAATGGGGTGTTGGAGGTGAAACATACATTATTATTATGGCTTAATAATAATCTTGAGGTGGTAAACCTCTGGTGTTATACGCTGTTCGATGTGATACCTATCAGGGTAAATCAACTCTAAACGGCGGTACATATTCTCCAATCCGATACCCTTTCCACTCTTGTCTGTGTCGTTTTTTGGATAGTTACTGTTCTCACAGAGAAAGACTATCTTACCATTATCTTCTGTGATAGATATGTGGATAAACGATGGTTTATTGGCACTTATACCATGCTTAAAGGCATTCTCAACAGGTGTTAGGAATACCAATGGCGCAATGAGCAGTTGTGTGTTATGGATGATGAATTGGCTCTTTATCTCTACATTACTACCCGACCGTAGTGTCATCAGGTTGATATAGTTCTTGATAAAGGCTATCTCACCATTTAGACTCACCTCCTTAGGCTGTGTCTCATAGAGTGCGTAGCGTAGGAGTTCAGACAGTTGACCGATTGCCTTTTGGGCATTATTCGGGCTTGTCTGGGTGAGTGAGGCGATGTTATTGAGCGTATTGAAGAGGAAGTGTGGGTTTAGCTGGTTCTTCAGCCATGCCAATTCGGCTTCCGTCATCTTCTGTTTCTCCTCTCTTAGTTGCCTTCTGAGCGTACTATGACGGATATAATAACGCACGAAGATTGCCGCAACGACCATTGCATAGTTGAGAATCATCCACATCACACCAAACTGATAGAACCCTATTCGTATAGGTGCGTTCGGTAAATCGGCATTATAAATGCTGAAAATATGATGATTCCAAAGAACGATAAACAGCAGATTGATTACCCAGAATGCCCAGTGCTTTATCTTATTCTTTGCTTCAAAGAGATAAGGAACCAGCACATAGAAGTTCGCCATGAAGACAATAAGTAGCAAGAAAAGTACGAAGGCATTGACACACATGGACTCCTTGGCGGCATTGACATCGTGCTCAAGCAGCATAATGACCAACGACCAGATAGATACAAGGAGCGCATAAATGCCTACCTGTGCGCCAAGAACGGACAGGTTATAGCGACTCAGGCAATACTTCTTTATATCCTCCAATACCTTCATGTTGCAAAGATAGTCTTTTAAAAGGAAAGAAGCAAGCAGAATCTATACTACATTTTTACTTTTTCTTGTTTTAACACAGAAATGTAATTATCGGTAAATCAGTGCTTTATAAGGGTAGATTGTCTCGCTTGTTAGGCAAATAAGTCTAATTGGTACATTCTTTCAAGGTGATTAATCGCCTTTTTATGCCTAATTATCTAAACTCTATTTGCTATTTACCCCTAATCATTAAGCCCCAAATCTATCCTCTCCTCTTATCAAAAGTATGATTTATTGTAGAGGAGTTAGCCCTCCGCACCATTGGTGCTTACGGTCCGCACGTATGGTGCTAAGCATGGACACCACGCGTGCGGAGTATTAAGAGCACAGTAGGAAACGACAAAGAAGAGGCGTTCCTACCGTTAGGATGATAACGAAAGACACCGATGTTGAATTACATCTATTGAGTCCTATTCGCTGATTTAAGCCTTATTCTGATCTGCCTTAATCAAAGCAAGCAATCGCTCGACTGCTTCCTCCTCTGGGATATTGTGCTCAACGCATACCTGTTTGCGGTAGAGGCTCACCTTCTTTGGACCTGCACCCACATATCCATAGTCTGCATCAGCCATCTCACCGGGACCATTCACGATACAGCCCATGATTCCTACCTTCAGTCCTGTCATTCCCTTGGTAGCTTCCTTGATGCGGGCAATCGTCGTGCGGAGGTCGTAGAGCGTACGTCCACAGCCTGGGCAAGAGATGTATTCAGTCTTCACCATGCGCAATCTACCTGCTTGAAGAATACCGAAAGCCGTTTGCTCAACATCCTCTTGTGAGAGGTTGCCATTGTTCATCAGCCAGATACCATCGGTAAGTCCGTCCATCATGAGTGCACCCATATCTGCTGCAGCCTCCAATTGGAACTTCTCTTTAGCCGTAGTTGTTTCAGCCTGTTGGCTGTTACTGCTTTCTTCCTTCTCATCAGTTGCTGAATGCTGATACATCTGGGCGAAGATGATAGGGTTCTTTACCCCTGCTATCATCAGTTGATGCGCCAATGCACGCTGGTCGCCAAGGCGGTTCTGATGGCTTGTCATACATACCACAACCACCTCTGGATGTGTTTTCAGACAAGCAAGGAATTCCTCTGAAGGTGTACCGAACTTCAAGACGAGGAACTTAACATCACTGTTTATCGCACTGATGAAAGGCATTCCCGTCACAGGGAAGATAGGATAGACGTTCTCTAAGGACTGCTTACCACTGTTGGCAAGGTCCATATAGGCATCATAATCAAGGATATACTTCTGTTTCTTGCCCCGTTTCTCAGGCAGTTCGCCCTGTACATAGATATAATCGGGCTTTGGTAGCTCTGGTGATGACACCTCGGCAGTTGCTTGATTAGCCTTTCGAGTAGCAATAACAACAGGAACATTCTCGCCACCGATGTTGCCTGCAGCCACTGTCTCACGTCGGTTAGGATGGAGATAATCAAAGCCATCATACTGTTCAGCAGGGATGAGAAGATGTTTCTCGTGTCGACGGATATACCATGTAAGGTGTTTAGCCACTGGAATCTCGCACTCTGGCTCTTCACTCAGTGATACACGGATCGTGTCACCGATACCATCAGCGAGCAAGGCACCAATACCTACGGCACTCTTTATACGTCCGTCTTCGCCTTCACCAGCCTCGGTAACACCAAGGTGGAGCGGATAGTGCATACCTTCCTTGTCCATCTCAGCCACAAGAAGGCGTACGGAACGAACCATAACAACCGTGTTTGAGGATTTGATAGAGATGACAATGTCATGGAAGTCATACTTACGGAAGATGCGGAGGAACTCCATGCAGCTCTCTACAATACCTTCTGGTGTATCGCCATAACGGTTACGAATACGGTCAGAGAGGCTACCGTGGTTGACACCAATACGTACAGCGGTGTGGTTCTCTTTACATATATTGATGAAAGGAATCAGTCTGTCCTCAATCTTCTGTAGCTCTTGCGCATATTCCTCATCGGTATACTCCAGTTTTTTGAACGTACGAGCAGGGTCGACATAGTTACCCGGATTGATACGAACCTTCTCTGCATAGAGTGCAGCAACGTCTGCTACATTCGCATTGAAGTGAACATCCGCACAGAGCGGAGCCATATAATTGTCTGCACGTAGTTGTGCATTGATATTCTTTAAGTTCTCTGCCTCACGCTTTCCCTGCGTTGTGAGGCGTACAAGTTCTCCTCCTGCATCAATGATACGCTTAGCTTGTGCAACACTTCCTTCGGTATCATCGGTGGAAGTAGTTGTCATTGATTGTACGCGTACAGGGTTCTCTCCACCAATGTTGAGTGCACCAACATGCGTGACAGAGGTTTTCCTTCTTTCAAAGTTGAATAAATCTATCATGTTCTATTTGGATAATGGGGTACCTCCCCAAGCCCTTTTGGGATGATGAAAAACCTCCCTACGCCCCTCTGAGATAGGGGTTATAGTAAGAGGTAATAAGTGGTAACGACCTTTACCCTAATTGTTTCCCATTGTTACTCCACCTTTTTGAGGGGTTAGGGACGGTCTTAGCACTTAAACTTATAATCCTTTAGCTCAGCTAACTCCTTGTTAGCCTTCTCTATCTTCTTTCCTAATGAAGCCTTCCAGTTGTCAATCTTCTTTGCAATAGTCTCATCACCGAGTGCTATCATCTCAGCTGCAAGGATGGCAGCATTCTGTGCTCCATTGACGCCAACAGTAGCAACTGGAATGCCAGGAGGCATCTGAACGATAGAAAGTAAGGCATCAAGACCATCGAGCATACCCTTAATTGGCACGCCAATGACTGGAAGTGGTGTTGAAGCAGCGATAACTCCAGGCAAAGCAGCAGCCATACCAGCCGCAGCAATGATAACTTTTACGCCACGACCTTTTGCTTCCTTGGCAAAAGTCTCTACTGCGTCAGGTGTACGATGAGCAGAGAGTGCATTCACTTCAAAAGGAATCTCTTGCTCTTCCAACCACTTACAAGCTTTTTCCATTACGGGTAAATCGCTTGTTGAACCCATGATAATACTAACTAATGGCTTCATATTCTTTATGTATTAAGTTTATTTTCTTTGTTTGTTTTATGTGTATTTATTCTTAAGACAGATGTAATTTCCTGTCAGTTTATTCTTTATTTTTTGGCAATCAGTGGTCCTGACTACTGCTATTGATTCTATACAACGATGATTGTAATGAATGAACAGATGATACCTAAGAAGAAACCCGATGCCACTTGCTCCAATGAATGTTGCCTGAGAATCATTCTACTGCTACCTACAAAGCCTGAAACGATGAGCGTAAGACAAAGCCACCACATCGGATTGAAGTTGAAAAGCAGTGAAAAAGCTATCAAAGAACCTGTCACACCACCGATAGCTGCCGTATGTGTTGATATCTTCCACCATACGTTGATGATAGCACATAGAATCTGAATGATCAATGCTACCATAAGTATTGACGTCAGCATGTGAGGTAGGTGTAGGATGTTCATGATATAAAAGCACGTGAAGTAGCAAAGAATAGAAATCACATAAGGAACCATTCTTCGCTCTCGTTGCCCTAACTGAATCAATGTCCAGCCGTGGTATTGGCGATAAAGGTGGATGAGTAAGGTAGGGATAAGCACTGTAAAAGCGTAAACCAAAAAGACATACGACAGCTTTGCCTGCCATGGGAACATACTTAGATAGCTAAAAGTAAAGATAGCTAATATGCCCACAACGGGTAAATAGAATGGTGTGAGAACCATACTCACAACCCTTGCTGTTAATATAATGTTCTTTTCGTTCATACTTTAACACCTAACACCTAACATCCAACACCTAATTACATCACCCCTTCCTCAGTCTTGCCACAGGTAATCCGAGTTGTTCTCGGTACTTGGCAACGGTGCGACGGGCTATTGGGAAGCCCTTTTCTTTCATCACTTTAGCAAGTGCATCATCACTGAGTGGCTTACGTTTGTCTTCTTTGTCGATTACTTCTTTGAGTGCCAACTTGATTTTACGAGTAGACATTTCCTCGCCATCCTCCGTTGTATAGCTATCAGTGAAGAAGAAACGCAGAGGGAATGTACCCCAACGTGTCTGTGCATACTTGATGTTGCTCACACGTGATATGGTAGAGATATCCAGTCCTGTACGGTCGGCAATATCTTTAAGAATCATTGGTTTGAGGTCAGCCTCATCTCCATCTTGGAAGAATTTCCGCTGAATATCGATGATAGCCTTCATCGTCACTTGTAATGTATGACGTCTTTGCTTTACCGCTTCGATAAATCCTTGTGCCTTTTCCACCTTCTCTTTGGCATAAAGCAACGCCTCCTTCTCCTGTCGGTTCATATTAGCTTTGTTGTTGCGGTAGGTCTCCATCATATCGTTGAAGGCCTGCGAAACGTGCAACTCTGGTAGATTACCGTGGTTTAAGCTGAAAGTAACCGTACCATCATCCTCCGTGTCGACGATAAAGTCAGGTGTTATCTGTTGCAGGTTACGTCCTTGTGTCTCACCCATAGACGACCCCGGCTTTGGATTCAACTTACGAATCTCACGCTGAAGCGCCTCTACTTGAAGGTCAGACAGCGACAGTGCGTTTTGAATCTTATCCCAATGCTTCTTTTTGAAAGCGTCGAAATGATGTGAGATGATGTTGTAGATGTATTTATACAGATGACTATCTTTCTCCCACTCACCGTTCTCAACCTTACGGTTTATCTGCAACAAGAGACATTCTTGCAAGTCTCTTGCACCGATACCAGCTGGGTCAAAGTCCTGCAGAATCTTCAGTACCTCTTCTAATTCCTTAGTAGACGCATCAATTCCATAGTAGATTGCCAACTCATCGCTGATACTATCGAGGTCTTTTCGCAAGAGTCCGTCATCATCTAAACTACCAATAAGATACTCCAAGATACTCTTCTGCCTTTCAGTAAGCTCTCTTTCTCCCACCTGCTCATTGAGTTTATCAATGAAAGAAGTTGTATCTCCATACACAATCTCCTCATATTCAGCATTATTTCGTTGCTGTCTTGAATCGTATGTAGGAAGATCATCATCCGAACGCATACGCTCCAGTGCCGAGTCGAGCGCATCTTGTCGTTCTTCTCGTTCCTGAAGTGTGTCGAAATCATCGTCTTCTGAATGCTCTACAGTATCGTTGTTGTCAATGCTATCAGTCTCCTCCCCTCCTGCTTCTAAGGCAGGATTATCATCGAGTTCAGCATTAACACTTTCCTCTAATTCTGTCAGTGGCATCTCCAACAACTTTACTTGCAGCATCTGCTGTTGTGAGAGACGCTGCACTTGTTGCTGTTTCTGGTTTTGAATTTGTACTTGTTCCTGTGCCATTGTTTACCTGAATTGTGCTACAAAAGTACTAAAAAAACAAGTATAATCAAGTGAAATATTCCTTTAATTGTGCTGCTAAGGCAGAAAGTTTCTCTGGGTTATCATTTCCATAGCGGTTCCATACCTCCTGACAGGGCATTAATAAGGGCGATATAAGAAGGTCGTCGCGGTTCAGATAGGGGTCGCAGAATTGGAACACATCCATCACTTCGACAACTATTCGTGGCTTTATCTTCATCAACTTAGCAAGGTCTATCACCTCTGGAGTCTCCGCTGCCATTGTAATCGGAGTAAGGCGGAAATAGAGGTCGAGAATCATAATGAGCATAAAAGGCTTCAACTCCGTAGCCCCTTCCACTGGAAGAAAGTCATACTCAAATGTTTCGCGCACCTTCACACCATCATAGAACTCTCTTGGCTGGCCAAATCCTTTCATCGAACGCAGTTTCTTTACGTCTTTGTTGAGCTTTCTTGTGTTCTCTCCATACGTCTCCCAAATCAGATTAATGATGGGCATATCACGATGTCGCAACTTAAAAAGCTGTTCATAGAGGTTCTTTGGTGGTATGTGTAGTTCCAAACTGAGGTCTACCAACGCACGTGAATACATCGGTTTCATTCCCTCTGGCTTTTTAAGATAAAGCTGTAGGAGTAGTAGCCAGTAGTCGTCAGACCATAAAGGATGTGTTGCCATAAGCGTAAAATATCCACTCTTGCTCCTCTCTTTCGAGTAGAGAAGGAGGAGAAATACTTGTCTAAAGGGTATCTATATTTGTCTTTCGCAAAGATACTCCTTTTTTATTATAATGGCAAAAGATAGTGGCAGAAAGTTAACGAGTTAACGGATTGATGAGTTGACAAGTGATGTCTATCTGTCTTCTACAAACCACTTATTCCCTATTAGCCTAATTAGCCTAATTAGGTTAATAAGCCCAATAGGGCTAATAACCTGTTACTTTGTCATAATTTTTCACATCATAATTTTGAATACATGCTCTTTTAGCTTCTAAAAG
>NZ_JACD01000087.1:0-48186 GCF_000517825.1 Prevotella sp. ICM33 | reverse complement strand
TTGCAAAAGGTGCCCTTTAAGACCCTTACTAACGCCCTTTTGAAGTCCTATTAAGTACCTTTTGATTTGCTGATTTATAACTGATTGATATACTGTTGGTTATAAAGTCGCTTTTTATATGTGTTTTTGCCGTTGTTTATAGATATTTTACTTGAAATTATGTAATAATTTTTCACGGTACTGCTTATCAAAAAATATTCCCCCATTCTTGTATCTAAAACCAAGAATGGGGGAATTCTTATTTTGTCAGCTTTTCAGCTGAAAGTTATTTGTCGTTAATCAGCAAGAGGAATAGCGAAGTAAGCCTTCTTACCAGTTGGGTAAATACCCTGAACGTAGAGAACTGGGTCCTTGCTGGTAGATGCCTTCTTAACAATATTCTGCAAGTCGTCAATGTTCTTCACCATGGTCTCGTTTACATTCTGAATGATGAAGCCACGATTGATTCCAGCAGACTTCAATGCACCATTGTTAACCTTCAGTACCTCAAGACCATAGTTGATATTCAACTGCTTTTTAAGGGCATCCTGTACTGGACGGAACTGACCACCAAGAACGTCGATGTCAGCCTGCTCGATTACCTTTGTCGTACCCTGTGCATTCTTCAGTGTGATAGTCTTTGAGATTTCTTTCTTATTGCGGATGAAAGTAACGGTTGCCTTATCGCCAGGACGCTTGCTGTTGAGTGCCTGCTGAAGCTCAGACATACGTGTCACCTTCTGTCCGTCAAACTTAGTGATAACATCACCCTTTGCCAAACCTAAGGCTGCACCATTTCCTTCTTCTGAAACCTCGCTAACGTAAACACCAGCATTTGTACCAAGGTCAACGTTCTTGCCTTCTTCTTTCTGAGCGTTGATGAAGTTCAGTACGTCACCACCTTGAATGCCGAGCATTACACGTTGTACGCTACCATACTTCTTGATATCATCAACAACCTTATTCATTATTGATGTTGGGATAGCAAAACCATAACCACTATATGCACCTGTCTGTGAGTAGAGCATAGCGTTGATACCTACTAACTCACCCTGAGTGTTAACCAATGCACCACCAGAGTTACCCTGGTTGATGGCTGCGTCAGTCTGGATAAAGCTCTCAATACCATTGCGAGTAGCGCCCAAACCACGTGACTTAGCACTTACGATACCAGCCGTTACAGTATTGTTGAGGTTGTAAGGGTTACCTACTGCAATTACCCATTCTCCAACTTTCAGCTTGTCGGAGTCGCCAATAGGAAGGGTAGGGAGATCCTTTGCGTTTACCTTTAGCAGTGCGAGGTCAGTCTGCTTGTCGGTGCCAACGATGCGAGCAGAGAACTCACGGTTGTCATTCAGTGTGACTGTCAATTCATCAGCACCCTCAACAACGTGATTATTTGTTACGATATAACCATCAGGTGAGATGATAACACCGCTACCTGTAGCCTCCTTCTTAGGAGTCTGAACCTGCTGACGGCGTGAACCATTACCTTGATTAGGATTTCCAAAGAAACCAAATGGGTCGAAGAAACCACCAAATGGGTCATCTTGAACATCAACGGTCTGCGTCTTAGAATTCTGTACATACTTAATGTGAACGACAGCTGGAAGAGCTTTCTCAGCTGCGTATGTGAGGTCAACTGGCTGACCAGGAGCTACAACTGGTGCTTCTGCAGCATACACTTTGATGAAGGCGCCGGTAGAAAAGGCGAGGGCTGTAACACATGCCGCGCCTGCCAAATACTTTGATAAATTCTTCATATTCTTAATTATTTGTTCGTTAATTACTTTTTTATGTGTCAAGCCGTCATTATTTGTAAATGTCTTGTTGACATATTCTGAAATGCAAATATAGGAGCAAATTTTGTAAAACCGACAATTTGTCAGTTATCTTTATCCGATTTTAACAATTAAAATTTAACACTTAACGACTATTAATCTGATGTGATGTAAATTTTGCATTTATTTGTTTTAGGTAGTTGTTTTGTTCCTAATTGTCATCTTATTGTTTTAATAAGTTGACAAAATGAAAGGAAATGTAAGTCATTGTATCATGTGGTTGATGTAACTCCACTCTTTGGAGAGGGCTTTGGATGAGCACATTATTTAATACTTATAGGTACTGAAAGGTATGGCAGAGATGCAAAAACTACTGTATGACGTGATTATTTTCATGAAAAGAAATTTTTATTGTCATGAAAATACTTTCGTGAAGATATACTCTAATGTGTGTAAAGCCTTGTTTTATAATACGTAGAGCATAGGTATAATAGGTGTAAAGGTAGCTTTAAGAATCTTGTTTATAGCTTGATATGCTATTATGTTGTTATAATTATCTTAATGTCTATGTGTTTAGGTTCACACAATAACTTCTTTCTGTCTTTTTATACTATCTCTTTTCTTGGCTAAGTTTAGATTATCATTGAAATATTTTGGCTTTTCCATGTTTTCCATTATCTTTGCATTCTGATAAGGCAGTGTTCCGGCTCTGTCGCTGGCATCTGTAATGGATGCGAGAGGAAAGTCCGGGCAGCATAGGGCATCCTGCTTCCGAAAATAGAAGCTATTGGTGACAGTAGATGTAGGTAGAAGAAAATAACCGCCATGCAGTAATGTGTGGTAAGGGTGAGAAGGTGGTGTAAGAGACTACCAGCAGGCGGGTGATCGTCTGGCTGTGCCGTTCAGGAGCTGCAAGTTCATGTAAACCGTTGTTTGAGGGTAGCCCGCCCAAGCGCAAGCACAACGGAGGGTAGAATGCTTTAATTGCAAGGTGACTTGTAATATAGATAAATGACAGGCATCTTCCTATTATCGAAAGATGAGGAAGAAACAGAACCCGGCTTATAGGAACACTGTTTTATTTTTCTTTCATATACGCTCATCTTCTCCCATTCTGTTTGGAATGATGGAGGAGAGTTGGGAGTTTTTTATTAATATAAAAACATTGGAAAATCATGAAAGATTTAGAAGAACAGTATGTAACTGTGTTGGATGATTTTCAACACACAGTAGAAAATAAAATCAGAAATCATAAAGACGAAGTGGGCTTCCCTCAGTTACCAGCTAATGTAAGTGAGGAGGAACTTTCTAATTATCTTTTTGATTACCAAGCGGCTTTGGACAGTGAGGGTACAGAGCGTTCGCGTTATACAATAGCGGGCTTCCTTTTGTGCTTACCGATATTGGTAATGTCGGCATTTCCAGATGATTCGCTGCCTTTTAAAGGAATACTGAATGTGTTGGCAGCTATCGGTGTAGGCTTGGTTCTCTTCCTTCTTTATAGGGTAATGATGAAAGTTTTAGTGCGTAACAAGATTCGTCGTGCTAATCAAGACTATCCAGAGGCGAAGGCTTATGTAGACCGAGTTATGGATTTTAAGTAAGTTTTGTTAATGATTTAGTTGTAGTATGGAATTACCTGATTTTCAAAAGTATAAAGACAAGTTTACCCAACAGGGTTTCTTTGACAAGATTCAACGTGTAGCAAAGCGTGCTGGTGCTAAGTTGGTATATGTGGCATTGATTTTGTATTATTTGATACAAAGTGATAAGGTGTCACTTAAGGATAAGGCTATTATCATTGGTGCATTGGGTTATCTCATCTCACCGCTTGATGCTGTGCCTGATGCTATTCCTATTGCAGGACTATCAGACGACCTTGGTGTTTTGCTTTACGTATTAAATAAGGTGTGGTCTTCTGTTGATGATGATATGAAAAAGCAGGCACGCGAAAAGCTGTCAAAGTGGTTTGATGATGATGAGATGGAGGTAGCAGAAGATATCTTTACAGAAGATACTACTAATACTCCAGTGTGAAAAGTAGAATAAGTAGGAAAAGATGTGGCAGTATGTTGTCTTAGCCATAGTGATTTTATCAGCTATAGGCTATGTGGTTTATCGTACGTGGCAATCGTTTCGAGCAGCAAGTGATCCATGTCATGGATGCTCGGGTTGTACCATTCATGATCAGTTAAAGAAAAAGCAGAAATTGGAAGGTCGTAAGAAGCCCGCTTGTTTTAAATAGTTTCATTTAAGAAACCTATCAATAGGATTACTTGAACTTATCTTTTTGCTCGATGTCTGTGAAAGATTCTCGGCATCTTACATGAAGAAGATTTTACGTAATCTTTATTGAAAAAAGTTTCTGAATTGTTTGGTTAAACCGAAATAATTGATTATCTTTGCACTCGCAAATCGCAATTATGATTTGTAATAGAATGGTGCTTGGGCCGGGAGGTTAGGCAATGGTCTGCAAAACCATGTAGAGCGGTTCGATTCCGCTAGGCACCTCAAAAGACTCTCTGTATTGGGAGTCTTTTTTATTTCTATAACTTTGTCAGCACATCATTAGTTGCCCCAATGTTTCGTCAGCGGTTTGATGGTAATGGGTTTAGAAAGCAAAAGAGTTGTAATCAAATGATTACAACTCTTTTGTGGGTAGTGATGGATTCGAACCACCGAAGCTAGAAGCAGCAGATTTACAGTCTGCCCCATTTGGCCACTCTGGAAACTACCCAAGGTGGTGGGCGTTGACGGATTCGAACCGCCGACCCTCTGCTTGTAAGGCAGATGCTCTAAACCAGCTGAGCTAAACGCCCTTACTTTTCGTAAGCGGTTGCAAAAGTAGTCATTTTATTTTAATTGTGCAAACTTTATCATGGTTTTTTCTTCTTTTTCTATTATATGACAAAGAAATGTTCTTTTAGAGTAGGTGTGGTATGGTGATATAAATAAAAACTCCCTATGAGTAGCTTTATGACTCATAGGGAGTTGCTTATTTAAAAGTCGTTGTTAGCTTCTCACAAAGTTCAGGATAAAGAGAACTGCTAATACAACGAGTGTCCAGTTCAGATCCTTCCACTGACGTGTAAAAGTCTTCATGAATACATATGCAATGATTCCTAAGCAAATACCATCAGCGATAGAATAGCAAAGCACCATTGTAATCATTGTGATGAAGGCTGGGAATGATTCTGTAATATCCTGAAGATTGATTTTCTTTACAGAGTCAATCATCAGTACACCTACCATAACCAAAGCTCCACTTGTTGCTGCACTTGGGATGAGTAAGAAGATAGGGGAGAGGAAGAGTGATACGATGAAGAAAATACCTACTGTAAATGCTGTTACACCAGATCGACCACCTTCTGCAATACCGCTTGCGCTCTCAACGTATGTAGTTAGCGTAGAACTACCCAACATAGCACCGCAAGTTGTACCAATGGCATCACTCATCATTGCTTCCTTTACATGCGGGATGTTGCCATTTGGTTCAACTATACCTGTTTTATCAGCTAAGCCCATCAGGGTGCCGATAGTGTCAAAGATGTTTATTAAGAGTAGAGAGAATATTACCAATACAGTCTTAAGATTCAGAAGACCTGAAAAGTCAAACTTACAGAAGATAGGAGTTATGTCCTGTGGTGCAGAAACTGGTAGCCATCCATTAGGAAAGACTGTTACGCCCATTGGTATACCTATAATTGTTGTGATGATGATACCCCAGAACAAAGAGCCTTTGACGTTTCTTGCCATGAGCGCACCACTGAGTAAGATAGCAATGATACCAAGAATACAGGTAGGTGTGAAGGCTCCTAAGCCAACGAGGGTTGCATCGTTATTAACGATAATATTTGCATTCTTCAGACCGATAAAAGCAATGAACATACCAATACCAGCTGATATGGCATAGCGTAAATTTGTCGGGATAGCATTGAGAATCATCTCTCGCACGTTGAAGAAGGTAATTACGACGAAGAGAATACCCTCAATGAGCATGATAGCAAGCGACTGCTGCCATGTAAACTTTAATGATACGCAGAGTGTATAGGCAAAGAAGGCGTTAAGACCCATAGATGGAGCTTGTGCAAAAGGAAGCTTTGCCATAAATGCTAACAACAATGTAGCTATAGCTGCTGCCAGTGCTGTACCTGTGAAGAGCGCTCCCTTGTCCATACCAGTACTTGCAAGAATACTTGGATTGACAGCTAAGATATAGCTCATAGTTAAGAATGTTGTTGCTCCTGCGATAATCTCAGTGCGGAGCTTCATAGATTTGGAATCAAATCCGAGGGCTTTTTCTAAGAAAGTCATCATTGTTTTAAGGTTTAAATACTCTTTAGTTTATATTGATGTTTTATTTATCCAATCATCAAGAATTATTCGTGCAATTGATAAAGGCTCAGGAATGGTTGGTAGGTTGTCTTTAGTAAACCAGGCTGCTTTTGATAGTTCGCTTTGTTGTAGATGAATGTCTCCACCGTCATAATCGGCATTAAAGCCTACCATCAGACCACAAGGATAGGGCCAAGGTTGTGAACCAAAATAACGGATGTTCTTTATCTTGATCCCTGTTTCTTCTTCTACCTCACGATGTACAGCCTCTTCGAGTGTTTCACCAGTCTCAACAAAGCCCGCTACAAGTCCATAGAAATCGGTCTTGAAGTTACGAGCATGTACCAAAAGGATTTCGTCGCCTCGGTGTACAAGAACGATGACTGCTGTTGCCAATTGTGGCCATACTTCTTTTCCACAATTCGTACAACGCTTTGATATATCGGTGTGTATCTTCATTGGTGCACCACAAACGCCACAGAACTTAGTGTTATTATCCCAGTAAAGTAGTTCATGACACTTGCCAGCCTTAAGATAAAGTTCCTTGGAAAGGTGGTAGAAAGATGGACGTAAGCCACACATCTCATACAGAGGATTGTTCGTAATAGGTTGGTCTATCATGACCGCCTTCACTTCTGTACAATCCTCCATAGGAGTGACATTCAGTACATGTGTCCAAGGATGTAGTGTTACTGGAGCTTCTTCAGAAAGTGGAATGGTATAGCCTTTACCCACTTTCTCAAGCATGATATCTGTCTTACAGAAAACAAACCAGTATTTTTTCATTGGTCTCAGTATTAATCTTTTGCCTAATTCTATTAACCTTAAACTCTAAACTGTCATTATGTTTATTACTCTTTGGTTACTTTCCCTTCTTATTTGTTTATTCTCCAAAAAGAAGTTTGCGGTCACGTGCTGCAGCAGGAATGGTCCATGTCTCTGGAATAAACTTCCAGTTATGGTTTGGCTGTGGATTCATCACACCTGCCTTCTTTATCTCTTCCATCAAATAATGGCGTTGGTCTTTTGGGCTTTCCCAAATGATTCGACTCTTCAAAGAGTCACGTGGAATACCAGCACCCTTGGTTAATAACTCGCCACCACCATTAGCACGATAGCTATTAACTGCTACTGTGTACCACTTATTTTCATCAAATGGTTCTCCATTACTCATGCGAAGGATACGTACCTTCTGTCCGTCAGGTTTCGTAACGTCTACTTCATAATCTATACCAGCTGCTGAATCAAAGTTGAATGAGAAGTTCTTGAAACCAAGACGTTGTGCATCATTCTGTGTGTTAGAGAGCAAAAGCAGATGGTCGTCAGGACTCTTCATTGTGTTACACCATAGGTCATAACTCATTTCAAGATGCTTACGAATCTCTTTACCTGTCAAACGCATGGTACAGAGGTTATTCTCATACTTATAAAGATTGAACATATCAGCAACAGTGATAGGACCAGCCTTGATAGATGCGTTGAATAATAAAGGTGCATTGAAAGCAATATCTGCCTTAGTAATCTCCAACTCCAAGTTGAGGATAAGGTCGTTGAAAGCAGAGTTGCCAAAGTAACTATCTTTTGAATAGATAGTATTTTCAAATCTTCCAATTACCTGGTCGCTCCATGCCTTTACAGCATCAATCTCTGGCTGGAAGTGCTGAATGAAAGCATCGTCAGCTTTGAGTTCCTTTACATCAACCAATTCACCCGTAGCTTTTGTTACGGTGTATTGCCGTTTACCTTTGACAGTCTTAGGTCTAAGGGTTAATGTTGCTATGGCTACACGTTGTGCATTGTTAGCAGGGTCAAGACAGATTACGTCTTTACCAACAATATTCTTTTCAATCGAACTATGTGGAGTATGGTCATGACCGAAGAACACAATATCAAAACCTGGTACTTCCTTTGCTACCTTCTTCGAAGCGTCTTCGTCGTATTCTGGCGTCTTGATACCACCATCCCAGCCAGAATGGAACAAACCAACAATAACGTCTGGCTTTTCTTTCGTTTTCACTTCTGCCATTGTTCGCTTGGCACAAGAGACCATTTCTTCAAAGCGTAGACCACTCCAAATACTCTCTTTCAACCAGTTAGGTATAGCAGGAGTGAGCATACCGATAACACAAACCTTAATACCATTCTTTTTCTTGATAGTATAATAAGGTAAGATATAAGGCTTATTAGTCTTTGTGTCAATAATATTTGCACCAAGGATAGGGAACTTCAGTTCCTTAAACCATTTGTCATAAACCTTATGTCCTGTCTCTATATCGTGGTTTCCAACCGTTGCTACGTCATATCCCATATAGTTAAGCACGCTTGCAGCGATGTTAGTCTTCTCTGGTGCGACGTAATTATAGTAGTAGGAGATAGGCTGACCTTGTAGGATATCGCCATTATCCAATAAATAGACATTGTCTTTCCCATCCTTCTTACGCAGCTCTTCTACCAATGTATAGACTCTTGCCATAGAACCACTTTTAGGTTTTCTGGTGATGAAGTCGTATGGGAAGAAAGAACCATGCACATCAGTTGTTTCGATAAGTTTGATAGTAACATCTTTCTGTTGTGCCATAGTTGAAGAACTGAGTCCTAACATGATGGAAAGTAATATTGTTGAAAGTTTCATAACTTTATTTTTAATTCAACTGCAAAAGTACTAAATTATACGGAAAAAAACGAACTTGATTTGTTATGTTTCAAAAGTCTTTTTAAAGGTTAGTTGAGTTGGGGTAGGCGTGTTTTATGGGTTAATGTAGAATTGTTTGATAAAGTCAGAATATGTAATCCAATTAAGGTTGATTGTAGCAAAATAACAGGAGCACATAACTTAAAATCTTTTATCACGCTTTCAAACATTCATGGTAGATATCTTTCCTGTTGAATGCTTTGAGCATATATAAAAGTTTAAGTTGTGTACTCCAGTTCTTTTATTGCGGTTCTAACTGTGAAGAATCTAAATAACGCCTTGCGCCATCATTGCCTTAGCAACTTTAATGAAGCCTGCTACATTAGCACCCTTTACATAGTTGATATATCCATCTGACTCTGTTCCGTATTTTACACAGTTTGCGTGGATATCATCCATAATCTGATGGAGTTTCTGGTCAACCTCTTCACGGCTCCACTTCAGACGTCCAGAGTTCTGACTCATCTCAAGTCCTGACACTGCTACACCACCGGCATTACTTGCTTTACCTGGGCAATAAAGTACTTTTGCCTCTTGGAAAATCTTTACTGCCTCTGGTGTAGAAGGCATGTTTGCACCTTCTGTCACAGCAATAACACCATTCTTTACGAGTTCAGCAGCTGCTTCTCCGTTGATTTCATTCTGTGTAGCACATGGAGTTGCGATGTCAGCCTTCTCAGACCAAGGTCTTCCTCCTGGGACATACTTCACATTATACTTCTCTGCATACTCACGAATACGTCCACGCTCAATGTTCTTAAGTTCCATTATATAAGCCAACTTCTCCTCATCTATGCCATCTGGGTCATAGATGTAACCATCAGAATCAGAACAGGTAAGGGGCTTTGCACCTAATTCAAGCAACTTTTCTATTGTGTACTGTGCTACATTACCCGAACCAGAGACAAGGACAGTCTTACCTTTAAGGTCAATATTGCGAGTCTTAAGCATGTTCTGCAAGAAGTATACATTACCATATCCTGTTGCTTCAGGACGGATGAGGGAACCACCGAACTCCTGACCTTTACCTGTAAGAATACCAACAAACTGATTCGTCAGTTTCTTATATTGTCCAAACATATAGCCAACTTCGCGTCCACCAACACCGATGTCACCAGCTGGAACGTCACAGTCTGGACCAATGTAATTCCACAATTCTCTCATGAAAGCCTGACAGAAACGCATTACCTCTGCATTTGACTTACCTCGAGGAGAAAAGTCTGAACCACCCTTAGCGCCACCCATAGGGAGTGTTGTCAGTGAGTTCTTGAATGTCTGTTCAAAGGCAAGGAATTTTAAGATAGACTCATTAACCGATGCATGGAAACGTAATCCACCTTTGTAAGGACCAATAGTGTTGTTATGTTGTACACGGAAGCCCATATTGGTTTGTACATTTCCCTTGTCATCAACCCAGTTTACACGGAACTTAATGATTCTGTCTGGCACACAGAGTCGCTCGATAAGATTGGCTTGTTCAAAACCTGGATGTTTATTGTATTCATCTTCGATCGTATCTAATACCTGTGAAACAGCCTGAATATACTCTGGCTCATTTGGAAAACGCTGTTTTAATCTCTCTACGACTTCTGTTGCTTTCATAAATAGTTGTTTTTATTATTATACCCTGAAATGTTCTGTTTTTATAATTACGCTTGTTTATGTTGCAAAGATAACGATTTTTGCTTAAATATCTATCTTTTTGTTGTAAAATATTTGATTATGGTGTGAATAAGTCACTATCAACTCACTTTCGATTTTAGTAGAATACCTGTTATCTTTTTTGCAAGATGAAGAGCGTATTGTTAGTACTACATATACGTAAACATCTTACCTTATTACACTATTTTTTATAATTCATGTTGCTGTCACTTTTAACATTTCGTGCAAGTGTTTGTAAAATAAATAGTTACCTATATATAGGTAATGACAGTAGTGACAGGAAAATTAATCTTGATAAAAGCCACTTTGCTATAGTTTTTTATCTTAACGCATAATTACTGCATTACAAGTCGGATAAGTATGTTTGGGTTTAAATATTTTAAGTGAGGTTGTATTTTCCATTTTTACAAATCTTCTCCCTACATTTTTATGCTTAGCACATTATGTGCGAACGCTTCGCACATGTTGTGCGGAGGGTAAGCACCAATGGTGTGGAGGAGTATTACTATTTTCTTTAGTCACAGAATCTGTTGCATGGGACTTCGGATATATTGATTAATAAGGCTTAGTAATGAAGAAGAGTATTCCTTTTTGAGCGTTTGAAGACTTCTTCTTTTATTAATTTCGTAGATAGACAGAGTTCTTGGCAGGTTATGTAACTCGAAATAGTGTGCAATGTCTTTGTTTCAAAAACAAACAAGCTATTCGATAATAGCATACAATCTGTTTAGGTTTAATAAACTAATATGAGTAAAAAACTATGTTTTATGCGTATAATACGATAAAGGTTTGATAGCGATATAACAATGCCCATAATCCTTGTTTGGGATTACGGGCATTATATAATAATGTGTAAACGAACTCGCTTTACTTCTTACCGAGTCCACGAAGCCACTTCAGAGGTTTTTTAATAAGAGCCTTCAAGCCTGATTCGTTGTTTGATGTTGATGGCAACTCCTCACGAATATCATATTTCGTACTCCTTCTTACAGACTTGTCTTCTGGTGTACGCTGGCGGTTGTTACGTTTCTTACGCTTATTGTTAGGCTTCTTATTCTGCTGATTGGTAGTGTTGTCAGCATTGCCTTTATTATTAGCAGGTTTTCTGTCATTGCGCTTCTCGTTCTCTGTTTTTGTCTGACGCTCCTGCTGCTTACCCTTATTCTGACGGTTATTCTTCTTGTTTACTGGTTTACCCTCAGTTGCTACAGGCTTGTTATCTTGCTGCTTTTGAGTTTTATTATTCTGTTTGTTACCAGCCTTACGCTCCTGTTGGTTCGCGTTGTTCTCGTCAGTGTTGTTCTGTGTCTGTGGTGCAGGACGTCTGTTGCGCTGCTTGTTGTTTCCCTGTTTCTTGTCCTTATGACTCTGATGGTCACGGTCCTTACGGCGACGGCTCTTGGCACTATTGCCACCCTTCTTAGGCTTTCCGTTGCTCTTATATTCAGGACCTTCGCCAAGTTCTGCTGGTAGTTGCGCCTTCTCAACCTCCTTCTCTAAGAACGATTCAATCTGCTGGAAGAAGTAGATATCGTCTTCATTCACGAAGGTAATCGCCTTTCCGTCACGGTCAGCACGTGCTGTACGGCCAATACGGTGAACATAATCCTCTGCGTCATGAGGTACATCATAGTTGATGACCATTGCAATATCATCGATATCAATACCACGTGAAACGATGTCAGTAGCCACCAATACATCAATTTGTCCGCTCTTGAACTTAAACATAACGTCATTACGCTGTTCTTGATCGAGGTCGGAATGCATCTCACCACAGTTGATGTGCATGCGATTAAGCGATCCTGCAATCTGCTTTACCTTCTGTTTTAAACCTGAGAAGATAATGACACGCTTGAGATCTCCAGCCTTGAAGATATCCTTAATGATACCCATTTTCTGCGTTTCATAGCATACGTAAGCTGTCTGCTGAATCTTCTCTGCAGGTTTACTAACAGCGAGTTTAATCTCAACAGGATTCTTTAGCAATGTCTTCGCAAGTTCTTCAATCTTCTTAGGCATTGTAGCAGAGAACATAATTGTCTGACATGTTGCAGGCAATTTCTTTGCAATAGTCATAATGTCATCAGCAAAACCCATGTCGAGCATACGGTCGGCTTCGTCAAGGATGAAGAAACTCACCTTAGATAAGTCTACGTTACCGAGAGAGATGTGAGAGATGAAACGACCCGGTGTAGCAATCACTACATCTGCTCCTAATGCGAGACTCTTCAACTCTTGGTCGTATCTATTACCATCATTACCGCCATAGACAGCAACACAAGATACACCATCAAGATAGTAGGCAAAGCCCTGCATACCTTGGTCAATCTGCTGTGCTAACTCGCGAGTAGGCGACATGATGACACAATTAATTGCTGACTCAGGGTAGCCACCATCAGCCAGTTTAGAGAGAACTGGAAGGAGGTAAGCCGCTGTTTTACCTGTTCCAGTCTGGGCAACGCCCAATACGTCGTGTCCTTTTAATATTTCGGGAATGCACTTCTCCTGAACTGGAGTACATTCATCAAAACGCATGTCATATAGTGCGTCAAGTACGTTATCGTTTAAATCTAAATCTTCAAAATACATATTTTACTGTTTTGCCCTTCTTCAATGAGGGTAGTTTTTACTTTTGTTTTATTCGCCTTATTAACTTGGTGCATGTCTATAGCAGAAGTAGGCGATGATAGCAAAGATAATGTTTGGTATCCATGCTGCCAATATAGGCGGTGTATCATCCTGAATAGCAAAGGTTGCTGAAACGGTCTGGAGCATGATATAGCCGAAACTCAATGCCAAACCGATTCCAAGATAGAGTCCCATTCCACCTTTCCTCTTACGTGAAGAGAGGGAGAGACCGATAATGGTGAGGATAAAAGACGAGAACGACATCGCTATTCGTTTGTGGAACTCAACTTCATACTGTACCACATTACCAGAGCCACGGCTGGTCTGCTTGGAGATATAGTTTAGTAGTTCTGGAGAGGTAAAGGTCTCCTGTTGACCTTTAGAATAGACAAGGTCGGTCGGTTCCATGAGTAGAACGGTGTCCTTTGATGCTCCACTTTGGATATGCTCCTTTAATCCTTTGAGTGTACGTATCTTCCAATTACTTACCTTCCAATGATACTTTGTGTCAGCAACGGTATCATACTGAATCTCCATTGCAGTCATGTGGCTGACAATCTTCTTGTTTTTAGTCTTTACAAGTGAGAATCCATAGCCCCGTTTATACTGGTCGTCGTAATGCTGAATATAAGCGGTAGTATTCTTTGCAACAAACAGTTGTACGTTCTCTGCCGATGTGTTCTTTTTAGAATTACGATAGAGTGTCTCAAAGTTTTGGCGAATAACAGTCCCATGAGGTATCACAAAGCTATTAAGATAGAATGTTAAGCCTGCGATGAGAATACATGATATCATGTAAGGGCGCATCAGTCGTCTGATAGACATGCCTGCTGCCATCATTGATATAATCTCAGAATTACCAGCCAGTTTGGAAGTAAAGAAGATTACTGCAATGAATACGAATAGTGGTGAGAAGAGATTGGAATAGTAAGGGACGAAGTTGGCGTAGTAATCAAAGATGATTGCTCGCCATGGGGCATGATATTGCGTGAACTTAGAGAGGTTCTCGTTGAAGTCGAACACAATAGCAATGGAGATAATCAATAAGATAGCATAGATGTATGTACCTATGAACTTCTTAATGATATACCAGTCCAGAATACCGATATAACGCGAAGGGGAGAGCATCTGAAGTAGATGTCCGACCTTCTTCAAGACAGGAAAGCGTGCAAAAACACGTTGCCCGAAATGTTTAATCAGTTTCTTAACTTTATCAACAATCTCTTTAACCTTACTCATTTGGTTTCTTCTTAAATTCTTCTTCCTAACTGTTCAATGACAGAAGCTTTCCACTGTACGAAGTCACCCTGCTCAATATGTGTACGTGCATCCGTTACGAGACGGAGATAGAACGCAAGGTTGTGGATGCTGGCAATCTGCATTGCGAGTAATTCTCCCGCTTTGAAGAGATGATGGAGATAGGCTTTACTTGTGATAACATCAATGTCACAGCCATCTGGATCAATCGGTGAGAAATCATTTTCCCACTTCTTATTCTTCATATTCATCGTACCATTGTAGGTGAAGAGCATTGCATTACGGCCGTTGCGAGTAGGCATAACGCAGTCGAACATATCTACACCGCGCTCAATAGCTTCAAGAATGTTCTGTGGTGTACCAACTCCCATCAGGTAACGAGGCTTGTCCTTTGGAAGAATCTCATTGACTACTTCAATCATCTCATACATTACCTCTGTTGGTTCACCGACTGCCAAGCCACCGATAGCATTACCATCTGCACCCTTATCAGCCACAAACTTTGCTGCTTCACGGCGTAAGTCTTTGTAAGTACAGCCTTGAACGATAGGGAAGAGACTTTGGTTATGACCGTAGAGCGGCTCCGTCTCGTTGAATCGTTTGATACAACGATCAAGCCAACGCTGTGTCATTTCCAAACTCTTTTTGGCATATTGGTAATCGCTCTGTCCTGGAGGGCACTCGTCGAAAGCCATCATAATATCAGCACCAATGATTCGTTCGGTGTCCATCACGTTCTCGGGTGTGAAGATATGCTTAGAACCATCGATGTGACTTCTGAACTCACAGCCCTCTTCTGACAGTTTACGAATACCTGTCAATGAGAAAACTTGGAAGCCACCAGAGTCTGTCAGGATTGGACGATCCCAACCATTGAAACCATGCAGACCACCTGCAGCCTTGATGATATCAAGTCCCGGACGCAGGTAAAGGTGATAGGTATTACCTAAGATAATCTGTGCCTTAACTTGTTTTCGCAACTCCTCAAAGTGTACACCCTTAACAGAACCGACGGTACCAACAGGCATAAAGATAGGAGTCTTTATCTGTCCGTGGTCGGTTGTGATGATACCTGTGCGGGCATCACTGGCATTATCTGTATGCTGAAGCTCAAATGTCATTATTTTGTTTCCTCCTTCTTTTCTTCAACAATCGTAAAGTCTACAGGGTGTTCTACCTTTTCATCGGTCAAAGCAAAGTCCCATACCTGCTGAATGTTCTCAACGAAGTGGAATTGAAGACCCTTACGATAAACCTCAGGAATCTCCTCAACATCCTTCTTATTCTCTGAACACATCACGATATCAGTAATTCCTGCACGTTTAGCAGCAAGTATCTTCTCCTTGATACCACCCACTGGAAGAACCTTACCACGTAAGGTTATCTCACCCGTCATAGCTGTGTTCTTACGTACCTTACGCTGTGTAAGTGCTGAAGCAATACTTGTCGCAATCGTTATACCAGCTGAAGGACCATCCTTTGGAGTTGCTCCTTCTGGTACGTGGATATGGATGTTCCACTGTTCAAAGATGCGATAATCTACGTTCAATGCGCTGATATGTGCCTTGACATACTCCAATGCAATGACAGCAGACTCTTTCATGACGTCACCAAGGTTACCAGTCAGGGTTAACTTACCCGCTTTACCCTTAGAAAGTGAGGTTTCAATAAAGAGAATCTCACCACCAACACTGGTCCATGCAAGACCTGTTACCACACCTGCATATTTGTTGCCCTGGTAGATATCACGTGTGAAAGGTGGCTTACCTAATAGATCCTCCAACTTATCTGGAGTAATCTTCGTATAAGGAAGTTGCTTATCCATAGCCTGCTTGAAAGCCAACTTGCGCATAGCCTTGTTGATTTGCTTCTCAAGTTGACGCACACCACTTTCGCGTGTATAGTTTTCAATAATCTTTTCCAACGTTGCCTTGGCAAACTTTGGTTTCTCTTCTAACTGGTCTAAACCTGTATTTTCGAGTTCTTTTGGTACGAGGTGGCGTTTTGCTATCTCAACCTTTTCTTCCGTGATGTAACCTGAAACCTCAATAAGTTCCATACGGTCGAGTAGTGGACGTGGAATAGTATTGAGGTCGTTTGCCGTAGCTATGAACAATACCTTTGATAAGTCATAGTCCATATCCAGATAATTATCATGGAAAGCGTTGTTCTGCTCAGGGTCGAGAACCTCCAACAAGGCTGATGATGGGTCGCCATTAACAGTGTTCTGAGTAACTTTGTCAATCTCGTCAAGAATGAAAACAGGATTTGATGAGCCTGCCTTTTGGATATTCTTGATGATACGTCCAGGCATAGCACCAATGTAAGTCTTACGGTGTCCTCTGATTTCAGATTCGTCGTGGAGACCACCGAGAGATACACGTATATACTTACGCTTCATAGCTTCCGCAATACTCTTACCCAAACTGGTCTTACCAACACCCGGAGGACCGTAAAGGCAGAGAATTGGCGACTTCAGATTGCCACGCAACTGAAGGACTGCAATGTATTCAAGGATACGTTCCTTCACCTTCTCCATACCATAGTGATCCTTATCGAGAATACGTTTTGCACGCTTCAAGTCAAGATCGTCCTTAGTATATTCATTCCATGGTAGGTTGACCATTGTCTGCAGATAATTCACCTGCACACTGTAATCAGGGCTCTGTGGGTTTAAGGTGTCAAGTTTGTCTAATTCCTTTTGGAATATCTTGGCAATATCTTCTGACCACTTTTTATTCTTAGCCTTTTCAAGTAATTCTTTCTTGTCAGGTGCAGAATCGCCATCACCCAATTCTTCCTTAATGTTCTTAATCTGCTGATGTAGGAAGTATTCGCGCTGCTGTTCGTCAAGGTCCTCACGTGTTTTTGAGCGTATATCCTGACGGAGATGCTGGAACTGAATTTCACGATTCAGCACCTTCATCAACGCAAACAGACGATCTTTGATAGAATTTTCTTCTAACATTTGAATCTTGTCTGTTACTGGGAATGGCATAGTTGAACACACATAATTCACTGCGACAACAGGATTGTTGATGTTGTCGAGTGCAAACTGTGTGTCATCTGGGATGTCATCGCTACCATGGATATACTCCTTAGTGACCATCTTCATGTCCTCAACAGCCGTAGAGAATTCCTTGTCTCTCTTTGGCTCAGCTTCTTCTGGTATAGCAACGGTATATCCCTTCATGTAGGGCTCAGTAGTTGTGATGTCCTTAATCTTACACTTACCAAGTCCCTGTAAGATGACCGTGCGGTTGTTCCCCTCGTAATTGCCAGGCATATCAAAGGCACGAACGAATCGTGCGTAGATACCTGTCATATAGACATCGTCTACTTGAGGGTCATTAATGTTGCTATCTTTCTGACTTACAATTGCTATAATCGTGTTAGGGTTCTCTTCCAAGTGTTCGACAAGAGCCAGAGTTGGTTTTCTGCCAACGAGGATAGGGGAGAGAATACCTGGGAACATAACGAGGTTACGGGTTACGAAAATAGGGATTTCACCATCAACTTGTACGTCCAAGTTTGGCATGTCTCCTTCGTAATCAGTAATCATTTGTATAGAGCTATTTTGTTTCATAAAGTTCTTTTATACCTGCTTTTAGCTTGCAAAGGTACAAAATAAAACCGAAAGACTAAAAGAATAATTGTGCTTTAATTAGCTATCTTGTAAAAAGGTGGGGTTATGTGCATAAGAAACAGGTGGCAAATAGTAGGATGTTTGTACTCCGCTCATTTGGTGTTGATGCTTCGCACCATTGGTGTTAAGCCTCCGCACTATGTGTGCTAAGCCTCTTTGCTCCGATAAAAGTTGGTGAGTAAGCCTACTATTGTAGGAATAATAAGCTACAGTAAACCCTTAATGTCTTACTTGTCTGTTAATGTGTTTTCGGATGATAATAGCTTTAAATACGTTTCTTTACTGAATGTTAGATATTGTCTTATCATTTATTGCCTTCTTACTTACTTAATGTAGAATGCTTGTGTAAGATTTTGATACCACATTGTGCGTACTCCATTATCGTCGTTTAGTACTTGTTCTTCTATCTTATATACTGTGGTAGTATCCTTTCCAAACTCTATTAAGCAGCGTTTAGCAGGTTTTGAAGATTTTGTTTTAATATTAGTTATCTTTAGTATTGATAATCCATTAAATATAGCTTCTGCTTCAAGTATATCTTTGTTATCATAAGGGATGATAACGGATAGTGTTCCGTTTGCTTTAAGGAGCCTTTTAGAATGGTAGATTAATTCTTGGTGAGAGAGGGTGTCAGTGTGTCTTGCAGTTGTTCTTTGTTGTAAAGGATTTTTCAATGAATTAATAAAATAAGGTGGATTGCATACAATTGCATCGTAAATTCCTTCTTCTTGGGTTTCACTGCATGGGATGTAATCTTGTAGGGAACTATTGAGAATATTTATTCTATCATTAAATGGAGATGCTGAAACATTAAGATGCGCATCTTCAAGCGCTCCCTTGTCAATCTCAATAGCATCGATCTGTGCTATTGAGAAACGTTGTGCCATCATAAGGGCAATAAGTCCAGTTCCTGTTCCTATATCAAGGATTCTTGTACCACCTTTTGCCCAAGCTCCGAGCAATACGCCATCAGTCCCGACCTTCATGGCCGTGTGATCATCAATGATATGAAATTGCTTGAAAGTAAATCCCATTCGTCTCGTTTCAGGATTTATATATTCAGTTTACGAAGCAGATTTTTATTAAGAGCCTGTACCTTTCTACTTTGTTTTGTGAGGTCTTGTCTCATCAAATCAATGTTGTAGAATATTTCAGAAAAGGCAGTTTGCAGCATGTTGGGTTGTCTACAATCTTTCCCTCCCTTAGGATTGACTACGATATTTATTCCCTTTGGTACCACAGAGATGTCTACGTCAGCGTCAGATGTGATAGGATCGCCGTCGTAATGAATAACTCCTTCTTTCTTGCGGCGTATATGAATATGTTTGGCTCTAAAAGTCTTTATCTTTAAGTTTTTATCCAACGTTTTGTTGAAAAGCTCAATGGCAACCTGTGGGGCTTCGATGAGGTCAAATGGTTCCATGATAATAATATCCAACAGACCATCGCTCATAGATGCTTGCGGAGCGATATAGGCATTGTTACCATATTGTGAAGCATTGGCTGCTGATACGAGGAAAGCCTTATAACGATGTGTTCCATCCTCATCTTCTATTACATAAGTTTCAGGCTCATAGCTTAATCCTTCTTCAAGAACTTTCTGCATGTAAGTGATAGGTCCACGTTTGCCAGCTTCTGCAAATTTCATCGAAATAAAAGCATCAAATCCCATTCCACACGTGCAGAAGAACGGATGGTTATTGATGATACCATAGTCGAGTGCTTTAACATCATAACAGTTTATGATGTCAATACATTTCTTTAGATTCATCGGTAGGTTTAGATGCCTTGCAAGTCCATTTCCTGAACCGCAAGGGAGTATGCCTAAAGCAGACTTAGTATTGATAAGTGACCTTCCAACTTCGTTGACCGTTCCATCTCCACCCACAGCCACAACGAGGTCTACGCCTTCTTCCACGGCTTCTCGAGCAAGGTCGGTCGCGTGACCCGCATGTTGCGTTTCTGCAATGCGATAGTCAAACTTGTCTTTATCGAGTCGTTCTTCAATAAGGTCTGGAATACCCGCCTTACTAATTGTACCCGATATAGGGTTTAGGATAAAAACTACTTTTTTCTTATTCATTGTGCCAAATAATCAGCGCATGGTTTATTTGTACAAAGATACATATTTATCAGTTATATCATGGATATTATGAGAGTAAAAATGTTTAAAAATCACTTTTCTAATCAAAAAGACTTTTTTGTCATTCTAAATTAGTATCTTTGCAGCCTAAAATAATATTTAAGTAGTCAATGACTACACCACATTAAAAAATAATGGGACAGTTACAAGACAAGTACAAAAGCTACCGCGAGCCGCAGAAGTTTATGGATGCAGGTGTTTATCCATATTTCCGCGAGATTACAAGTAAGCAAGGAACAGAAGTTACAGATATTGATGGCAATGAGATTCTTATGTTTGGTTCTAACGCCTATACAGGTCTTCCAAACGATCCACGTGTGATTAATGCTGCTCAGCGTGCCCTTGAGAAGTATGGCTCAGGTTGTGCCGGTAGTCGTTTCTTAAATGGTACACTCGATCTTCATGTTCAGTTGGAGAAAGAGCTTGCTGCTTTTGAAGGCAAGGATGAGGCGCTTGTTTTTTCAACAGGTTTTTCTGTAAATGCTGGTGTCCTCTCTGTTGTAGTAGGACGTGGTGATTATGTTATCTGTGATGACCGTGATCACGCAAGTATTGTTGATGGACGTCGTTTGAGTTTTGCTACTCAACTTCGTTACAAGCACAATGATATGGAAGATTTGGAGCGTGTTCTTCAGAGACTTCCTCATGAAGCGGTTAAGCTGATTGTTGTTGATGGCGTCTTCTCGATGGAGGGTGATTTAGCTAATCTGCCAGCAATTGTTGAATTGAAGCACAAGTATAACTGCTCAATCATGGTTGATGAGGCACATGGTTTAGGTGTATTTGGTCGCCAGGGTAGAGGTGTTTGTGATCATTTTGGCTTGACAGATGAGGTAGACCTCATTATGGGTACTTTCTCAAAGAGTTTGGCTTCAATTGGTGGCTTTATTGCTGGTGATAAGGATACTATTAATTATCTCCGTCATACCTGCCGTACATATATCTTTTCTGCAAGTAATGCACCTGCAGCAACAGCTGCTGCTTTGGAAGCTCTCCATATTATAGAGCAGGAGCCAGAACGTTTGGAGCAGTTATGGAAGGTGACTAATTATGCTTTGAAGCGATTTAAAGAAGAAGGCTTTGAGATAGGTGAAACAGAGAGTCCTATCATCCCTCTTTATGTTCGTGATATTGAAAAGACCTTTGTGGTTACAAAGTTGGCGTATGAGGCTGGTGTGTTTATCAATCCAGTAATTCCTCCAGCATGTGCTCCACAAGACACCTTGGTGCGTTTTGCTTTAATGGCTACTCATACAGAGGAGCAGGTTGAACGCGGTGTTCAGGCTTTGACTAAGATTTTCAAGGCGCAAGGTATCATTAAATAAGTATTATCTATTTCCTTATTTAAAAGGATTTGTAATATTAAAACGATGGGGTTATTCTTATAGAGTAAGCCCATCGTTTTTTGTTTATACCTTATATATATATAGTGTTGGGTGATGGGTGTTGGGTGTTGATGTTTTGTTGGTACTTGAGTGTAGAGGGGGTGAATAATTAAGATTATGGTATTATTAGGCTTATAAGCCCAATAAGCCTAATTGGCCTAATAAGCCTAATAAGCCAAATAGGGCATATAACAAAAGATATTTATTTAATAACTGTTTCTTGGGATTATTCGGCTTTTATTTTGTATTATTGTATAGGATGAGTCTTCATGATGAGAAGTTTTTATGAAAAGAATTTGTTGGTAATGGGTATAAAAGTTGTGGTCGGACTGTTATTATGAGTGAAGAGTTAGAGATTTTTCTTGGTGATTTAGGGCTTACAAGGATAGGAAAGTTTGTTCTTTTGCATCTATTGTTATCTTGCTTGAAAAGTACATTGTCGTATGAAAATATTGTTTTGATTAAAAAATAAGATATTCTTTTGAGTTTAAACATTATAAGTACTCTATCTTCTTACTTGCTTGTTTATCAATAACTTTGCGTTTGTTTGATGCTATATGCAAGTTGGGTTCGTAAGAAAAGTATTAATTTTTATTGAAAAAAAACATAGAAAAGTTTGGAGGTATCGGAAATATATAGTACCTTTGCACTCGCAATTCAGAAATGAGCCAATCGTTAATGAATATGCAACGGGGTGTAGCGCAGCTCGGTAGCGCATCTGGTTTGGGACCAGGCGGTCGCAGGTTCGAATCCTGTCACCCCGACTTTTTGTCTAACTCTTTAGAGAAAGAGAGACGTTAAATGCGGCAATAGCTCAGTTGGTAGAGCACGACCTTGCCAAGGTCGGGGTCGCGAGTTCGAGCCTCGTTTGCCGCTCTTTGATATTCTGAATTATATAGAAGTTTTCTTCTAAGTAAATGCCCAGGTGGCGGAATTGGTAGACGCGCACGTTTCAGGTGCGTGTGTTTCACGACGTGCAGGTTCGAGTCCTGTTCTGGGCACTTTCTAAATCAGAATGTCTCGTATATGTTGGAGAGGTGGCGGAATTGGTAGACGCGCTACTTTGAGGGGGTAGTGAAAATTGTTTCGTGGGAGTTCGAGTCTCCTCCTCTTCACATAGAGTTTTGAAGTAAGTCGTTACTTACTTAGTAAATGCGGCAATAGCTCAGTTGGTAGAGCACGACCTTGCCAAGGTCGGGGTCGCGAGTTCGAGCCTCGTTTGCCGCTCTTTTTTTTTAGAGAAACATACATAGCATTTCTTTATGAATTTATATTTGCGATATTTCGATAATGAAGTATTAGTACACAATGTTGAGGAAGCTTTGGATTTTTTAAGTTCTATTCCTGACATTCAACTCACTCCAGAATTGGAAGATGATATCAGAAATTATGCTTCCAACGATGTCTTTTATCCAAAACGTTATAAGGTTCGTCCTCGAGTTTATTTTATAGTCATTAAGACAGAGGCAGCTACAATGATGGATTTTAAGCAGAAAAAAGCCCTTCGTCCGGTTGTTGATGGAATCGTTCGTAAGGATAATCCAGCTATTATGCATCTCAATGAGGAACGTGAGGGGTGGTATGAAGGTGAACTTGATTTTAAGCGTGTCGTCCTCATTCCTACTTCTGGTAAACATGAATATCGTGATACTCATTTTGTAGCACAATGTAAGGCTGTTTCAGGGTGGGATTGCTATAATCGTATCGTTGAGTATCTAAAAGATAGGGTTGACAATAGAAGTCAGTTCCCTTCTGCTAAAGGTAAGAATTTTAAGTTTAGATATTTAGGTATGTGGAAGTAATTTCACATGCCTTTTTGCTATTGCTTTCTTATGAATAAAGTAATGTTAATTGGTAATGTCGGTCGAGAGCCAGAGATAAAATATTATGAGGCAGACCAATGTGTTGCCTCTTTTACTTTGGCAACAACGGAGCGTGGATATACACTTCCAAATGGTACGGTTGTACCTGATCATACTGATTGGCATAACATAGTTCTCTTTAAGGCATTGGCTAAGTATGCTGAGAAGTATATTCATAAAGGCGATAAACTTTATATTGAGGGGCGTGTGCGTTATCGTACTTATGATGATAAGAAAGGTATGCGTCGTTATGTTACAGAGATTTATGGTGACAACCTTGAATGGCTTTCCGCATCCCGTAAATCTGAAAGTGTGTCTGGAGAGAAAGTAGATGATAATGCTTCTGATACTACAGATAATTCTAATTTACCTTTTTAATGGATAGTTTTTTAGTAGTTTTTTCTTCTTATATAAGTATTAATCCAATAGATATTAGTGTGATTCTTGCAATTCTATTGGCTGTTTTTCTACTAAGTCTTTCGGCTTTTGCAAGTGCGTCGGAGATTGCTTTTTTTAGTTTATCTCCAACTGATATAGAGTCGCTTGACCCGGATAAGAATACTTCTGATAAGCTTATTCAGCAGTTTAGAGACGATAGTGAGCGTACGTTGGCAACAATTCTTATTACGAATAATCTTGTCAATGTTGCGATTATTATGCTGTGTAACTATATTTTTTCCAGTCTGTTTACATTTAAGGAAGAGTGGTTGCAGTTTCTTTGTGTAACCATTCTGTTGACTTTTTTGCTTTTACTCTTTGGTGAGATTATTCCAAAGGTTTATAGTAGAAGAAATCCATTGGCATTCTGTAGAAGTGGTGTCAAAGGCATTGTTTTCTTCCGTAAGTTGTTTTGGCCTATCGAAACTATATTGTTGAAAAGTGGTGCTTTTGCTGAAAAGGTAGTTCAAAAGGAGAATCGTCAGTTGTCTGTTGATGATCTTGAACAGGCTTTAGAATTGACTGATAAGAATGATATTAAGGATGAGCAGGGTATGCTGCAAGGTATTATTCGCTTTGGAGATGAGACTGCAAAAGAGGTAATGACTTCTCGTCAGGATATTATAGATTTGGATATCCGCTGTTCATATGAAGATGTCTTGAAATGTATCGTTGATAATAACTATTCTCGTATTCCTGTTTATCAAGATAATCAAGATAATATACGAGGTGTACTTTATATTAAGGATCTCCTGCCTCACCTATCTAAGCCAACTAACTTTAGATGGCAGAGTTTGATTCGACCACCTTATTTTGTTCCAGAGACGAAGAAGATAGACGATCTCTTACGTGACTTCCAAGAAAATAAAGTTCATATAGCTATTGTCGTTGATGAGTTTGGCGGTACGAGTGGTATTGTTACTTTAGAGGACATTCTTGAAGAAATTGTCGGAGAGATTAATGACGAGTTTGATGAAGAAGAGCGTAATTATACAAAGTTAGGTTCTAATATCTACATATTTGAGGGTAAAACTCTCTTGAAAGACTTCTCAAAGATTCTTAATCTCCCAGATGATGAGTTTGATGAGATAGAAGGCGATGCTGATTCTGTAGCAGGTTTACTATTAGAAATCAAGGGAGATTTCCCTGCAGTACATGAGATGCTGGACTATAAGAACTATAAGTTTGAAGTCTTAGCTATTGAAGAGCGTCGTATTAGTAAAGTTAAAGTTACTGTTTGTGGTAAGGATAACGAATGATGTTGAGGGTAAGGTCGTCATTGGTCTGTTGGAGATAGAGAAAGGAAGACAGGCTGAGAACGATGGGGTACATTATGTTTTAACGGAAATGTTAGGCTATGAGCCTTTAGTAGAACATAATGAGGATGGTAAACCAATGATAGAGGGCTATCATATAAGTATATCTCATACTCTTGGTTATGTTGCTGTTATTCTTTCTCGTGACTATGAAGTAGGTGTTGATATAGAATACGTTTCTGATAGAGTAAACCGTATATCATCACGTTTCCTAAGAGATGATGAGGTCTTTGTTGATACGACAGATAAGCTTATTGCTTGGTGTGCCAAGGAAACTATGTATAAACTCTTTTCTTCTGAACATTTAGCTTTAAAAGATATAAAAGTAGACCCGCAGTCAAGCTTAGTAACTAATATGAAGCGTAATATCACGCTTAAGTTTCAGTGTGAGTGTTCTTCAAAGTACATTTTGACTTATACTTGGTATTAAGTCTTATTTTATTTTGTCCTTACTGGCACATCTTAATCCAGATAATAGTTTTGATATCATAAATGCATATAATGATATAAAAAATTCATTATGCAGTAAAAAATGTTTAAATAATTAATTTATTCAGTGTTTTACTTGTTTTTTATTTTCATTTTACCTATATTTGTAACAGTCATTTAGCGGATAACGTAATATATTTACCATTTAGTCTAATTAATAGGAGGTATAAACATGAAAGAAAACAAAACACGAGAATTTTACGAAACTCATGATTTCGAGAATCAGAACAGTCAGGAACATACCGATGCGAATGAAACGCTTGGTGGTGAAATTTGGTACAACTAATGTTGTATGAGTTTAGATTATATATTTTATAATTGATTTTAGGAACGCACTTGCTCTATGAGTTTAAGTGCGTTTTTTATTTTGTTTAAACTTTTTGCATTATCTAAATAGGTCAATTATTCTGGTTACATACTTATTTTAGTGAATCTTACTTATAGTAAACGGCAGAGTATGTATAAATAATAATTGCTATTTGTTTACTTCGTCAGAAATGATTACTTTTGTATCTGTAAAAAACATATTATGAACGAAGCAAACGTAAAAAGGGAGGAACTAATACTTATACGTATAACAGGACAAGATAGACCAGGGTTAACAACTGCGGTGATGTCTATTCTTGCTTGTTATAATGCCCATATTTTAGATATTGGTCAAGCTGATATCCATTCTACTTTATCACTTGGTATTCTTATTCGTATTGATGATCAGGGTGCCGGGCAGGTAATGAAAGAACTGTTATTCAAGGCTACGGAACTTGGTGTAAATATCGGTTTTGCTCCTGTAACAGATGATGAATACGAAGATTGGGTTAACAGACAAGGGAAAAATCGTTATATTCTCACGATTATTGGTAGGTCTTTATCAGCTCGTAATATCGAGGAGGCTACTCGGGTGATTACAGAACAAGGTGTAAATATAGATTCTATTCTTCGCTTGACAGGGCGTCAGAGTATTCGCAAAAGTAATCAAAATGTCAGAGCATGTATAGAGTTTTCATTGCGTGGTACTCCTAAAGACTATAGACAGATGCAGGCTGATCTCATGCAGATGAGTCACGAACAAGGAATTGATTTTTCTTTGCAGGAAGACAATATGTACAGACGTATGCGTCGTTTAATATGTTTTGATATGGATTCTACACTTATTCAGACAGAATGTATTGACGAATTGGCAAAGCGTGCGGGAGTAGGCGAGCAGGTTGCTGCTATTACTGAGCGTGCAATGCGTGGTGAAATTGACTTTAAGAAAAGCTTTACAGAACGAGTTGCTTTGTTGAAGGGGCTCGATGCTGATGTCATGAAGGATATTGCCGAAACGATGCCTATAACAGAGGGAGTTGATCGCTTAATGACTGTTTTGAAGCAGTGTGGATATAAGATAGCCATATTAAGTGGTGGCTTTACTTATTTTGGAGAGTATCTACAGCGGAAGTATGGTATTGATTATGTATATGCTAATGAACTTGAGATAGATGAAAATAATAAACTTACAGGGCGCTACATTGGTGATATTGTTGATGGTAAACGTAAGGCTGAGTTATTGAAGTTATTAGCACAAGTAGAGAAGGTCAATCTCGCTCAGACTATTGCTGTTGGTGATGGTGCTAACGATCTTCCTATGCTTTCTGACGCTGGCTTGGGTATTGCCTTTCATGCTAAACCACGTGTGCAAGCTAATGCTGAACAAAATATTACTACTATCGGTTTAGATGGTGTACTTTACTTTCTTGGTTTTAAGGATAGTTATTTGGGTGAAGCTGGTAAACTTTAATCAAAATAGGTTTATTAAAACCTGAACATATTCCGATAAGGGATGTATCAAATATATTGTAATTCTATGAATATATTTGATGCATCTTTTTTATTGAAACTTATTAATGTTTTCCAATTATTGGTGTCCGATAAAAACTGATTGAAAGTTCTACAAGCCTTTGTTTATCGGCAATACAGGTACATTTAACCAGTGGGGGCTTACTTTTTGTTTCAAATAGTAACCGTTACTCAAAACTATTATTTGAATGAAATTTAGCCGAATATTCAGAGAAAAACACCCCAAATGATACTTTTATAAGCATTCTTTATTACAACAAATTGGAGAGGAAAGTTTTACCGGACACCAATATTTTCCAATATATTCTTTTGTTATAACGTCCCCCATAATTTGTTCTTCATGTATGTGTTGTAAGTTAGCACATATTGTGTTAATGCTCCGCACATGTTGTGCTGATGCTCCGCACACGTAGTGTTGTTGGTAAGTTATAGTACAAATAAAATAGGATACCCTTGTAGAGTATCCTATTTTATTTGTTAGAAATTCCACCAGTGCTTTTTCTTAGGTGGTTTATGATCTTCAAACGAACGATGCGTAAAGTTACGGCTTTCCCATGTCTCGTTATTGGTAATCATTTGATAGATAGTTCCCCAGTCTGGTAGGCCACCAAGATTACGGTCATCGATAAACATTTCTACCTTTAACTTTCTTGAAAAATGATTGTTCTTCTCTTTTTCTTCTTCAGGATAATCCTTGTTTACAGCCCAAAAATCTACCCCACGTTCATGGCACCAATCAACAGCCTCTTGGAGTAGTTCGCCTTCTCTGACGCTCCATAAGATAAGTTGGTGACCATCTTTAATCAGCATTTTAAGCGTATCGGTAGCGAAAGGAATTTCGCTACCGATTTTAGGATATTTATGTTCTACGATGGTTCCATCGAAGTCAACTGCAATAATCATTGTTTGTTAGTTTATCTCTTTATAGAGTCATCGTGCTTATTGCCATAGTGGCTGTTAGCATAGTTACCATAATTGCCATAGTTTCCATACTGTCCATAGCTTGTACCGTAGCTTGCTCTACCATATCTACCATACTTGCCATAACCGCCATAGCCATAGTAATAGCTATATTTTCTCTTAGACATGTCGATACCATTGAGAACAATAGCCATGTTAGGGAACTTCTTCTCGTTTGCAAGTGCATTAATCAAGTTGAAGCTTGACTTTGGAGTATAGTCTGCACGACACATATAGATAGAAGCATTTGCAACGCGCGCAATCTGAAGAGTATCTGTAACAAGACCGACTGGTGCGGTATCAATCATGATATAATCATATCTCTCCTTCAAGAGATTAATGATAATATCTAATGAATTACGTGCAATAAGCTCTGCTGGGTTTGGAGGAATTGGACCTGCCATGAGGAGATCAAGATTCTTATTAACTCCTGAAGGCAAAATCTGCTCATATATATCTTCTATCGTTGGATTATCCTTTACAAGAAGGTTTGTAATACCATGCTTGTGATCGTTGATACCGAACAACTCTGCCAAACGTGGACGACGAATATCAAGACCAACCAAGATAACTTTCTTGCCTAAGAGACCGAAACTAACAGAAAGGTTTGCTGCGTTAAAGGTCTTACCCTCACCAGAAGTAGATGAAGTGAAGAGTACAACCTTCTGTCCTTCCTTAAGCATAAACTGAAGGTTGGTACGCATTGAACGGAAGATTTCTTCCATCTGGTTGTTCTGGTTTTCATGTACAACAATATCTGCTTTACCCTTCGCCTTATTACTTGCAATAGCAACGTCTGCAATGATTGGTAACTTGGTAAGGCGAGCAACATCGTCATGACCCTCAATCTTATAACGGAAGAATTGTAAGATAAGGATTACCAATACAGGAAGTGCTAAGCCAATTAGTAGAGCAACAAGCATAATTGATGTTGACTTTGGACTAATCTTACCTAACAACTGTGGGTCATCAATAAGTTTACCTTTATCGGCTGTTGCTGCCAAAGAAATGTTGTTTTCCTCACGCTTTTGGAGTAACATCAGGTACAAACCAGACTTTACTTCCTGCTGACGGTCAATCTGTGTCAGCATACGTTCCTGTTGTGGAGTCTCAGCAACCTGTTCATTAAACTTATTAACCTGTGCTAAAACGGCATCACGCTGAATCTGTAGGTTCTGGCGTGCAGCACCAATCGCACGACGAATGTTACCATTTAGCTCACGAATTTGTGCTGTTAGTGGCTCTACTACTGGAGAACTTTCTGAAGCACTACGGAGTAAACGATTACGTTCAAGTACTAACTCGTTATATTTGTTAATCAGAGTTGTAGAACTTTGGTCATCCAAACCTACATTAGAAGGAATTACTTGAGAAAGATTACGAGATGAACTTTCAACCTCTCTTGCAATTGTATTGAACAATTCAATCTGTGTCTCAACCTCTGCAAGCTTTAACTCAGAGCTATTCTGATTTGCTACAGAGTTACCTGCGTTCATCTTCAACTCTACAATACCATTTTGCTGTTTATAGTTCTGCAACTGACCTTCAGTCTTGCCCAGTTCGGCATTAATCTTACCCAAACGATCATTGATGAACTTGTCTGTACGAAGTGCAATGGTATTCTTGTCCTCATTTGCTTGACGGTTATATACAATTGCTAACTGCTTCAAGTAATCAAGAGAACGCTGTGGTACTTCGTCTGTAAGCTGCAGCTGCGCAATAGAGGTTGACTTTGCGGTCTGTGCAACTTGAAGTTCGCTGACATACTTATTAGAAGCCATTCTTGGTGAGAGAATGCTTACATTAAGAACATCTGCATTCTTTAATGAATGTCCGTAATTAGGACTAATCGTAATAATACCCGCACGAGTTGCTATTGTTGCAGGAAGGCTGGTGAACTTTCTATTAATAGTGTATGGACCTTCATTTGAGTTGTCGTTAGTTGGTACATAGTAAGTTCCAGTAACAGTATATGTTAAACTGTCTCTTGTTATGCTCAAGTTAATGGGAGCATTCAATCTCTCAAGATGAGCCTGGTCTACATCAACGTTAAGAGGTTGATTGCGATAAAGAATAATGTCTTTTACTCTTCCCTTTGTTGAGTAGTTAACATATAACTTCAAGTCTCTAATAGCATCTTCAGCAATAGAGTGTGATGTCAGAATCTCCATCTCGTTATCAATACCAGTTGAGTTTGAGATAATACCAAGATTTGACATGTTCTGTAAAGAGGAACCACGTCTATTGCTATTACTTTCGTCCTTAATCAGCAACTTTGCAGTAGCCTGATACATTGGTGTGGCATATCTAAGATAGATTGCCCCTAAGCTACCGAAAATAATTAATGACAGTACGAACCAGTACCAGTTGAGTACGATGGTTCGATACAAGGTGGCAAAATCAAAGGAGGAGTTACCTTCATTAACTTCAAGTTCCTTCCCTTGCTCTAATTTAGTTGTTTCTTCCATATTTATTACTTTTCTTATTATTCAGTAAGGAATTTATTTTGGGTTACTCTTCTCCTCAGCAAGCTGAAGGAGATATTTACCATAGTTGTTCTTAATCATTGGTTGTGCTTCTTCTCGAAGCTTTTCTGTGGTTATCCAGCCTTTTTTGTATGCTATTTCTTCCAAGCATGCAACCTTAAGTCCTTGTCGTTTCTCGATACATTCAATGAAAGTACTTGCCTCCGACAAACTGTCATGTGTACCAGTGTCAAGCCATGCAAAACCACGTTGTAGAGTCTGTACCATTAAATTATCTTCTTTAAGATAGCACTGATTGACAGTTGTAATCTCTAACTCTCCTCGTGGAGATGGTTTAATATTCTTCGCAATCTCAACAACACTATTAGGGTAGAAGTAAAGTCCTACAACAGCGTAGTTACTCTTTGGATGTTCGGGCTTTTCTTCTATGCTAAGACATTTTCCAGTTTTATCAAACTCAGCAACACCATATCTCTCAGGATCATTTACATAATAGCCAAATACTGTAGCTTTGTTCTCTTTTTCAGCCATTTGTACGCTATTTTGTAATAATGAACTGAAGCCTGCTCCATAGAAAATATTATCTCCCAAAACCAAGCAAACAGAATCATTGCCAATAAACTTCTCGCCTATGATAAATGCTTGTGCAAGGCCATCTGGTGAAGGTTGTTCTGCGTATTCAAAGCGTACTCCAAAGCTACTTCCATCTCCTAAAAGACGTTTAAAGCCTGGTAAGTCAAATGGGGTAGAGATGATTAGAATCTCTTTAATTCCAGCCAGCATCAAAACTGATACTGGATAGTAAATCATTGGTTTATCGTAAATTGGTATAAGCTGCTTGCTTATTCCTTTTGTGATAGGGTAGAGGCGTGTGCCTGAACCGCCAGCGAGAACTATTCCTTTCATAATAGTATGGTTTGATATCTGTTTTAAATTAGTAGTTATTGTTTATCTTTATATGCTTTAACGCTAAATACCTATAGTCGTATCCTACCATATGTGCTTTAAGTGCAAATATGGGTGGTAATAGGGCTGTACTCAATATGAACAAGTCATTGAGGACAACCAATCCTTTCGTTAAGTATTTGTCGTTACACGCTTTCATTTGCAATATTGCTATCTTGATTGCAAAGGTAATAAATTTAATTTAATTAAAAGCTGTGAAAATGAGAAATCATTTACTTAATAGGTGAATTTCATGTTTTTTTATTAACTTTGCAATCGAGTAAAAATTAAAAGTTCATCTTAATAACTTTAAAACTTTAAACAAAAGATATGGGATTCTTATCAAAACTCTTTGGGAAGAATGATGCTACACAGTCAAAGACTGGTGGTATGGAGGACTATATGACACTTGTTCGAGTTTATTTTCAAGCAGTGCTTGCAACTCGTTTGGGTATCAATAATTTAGCAATGCTTCCAGATTTACGTACCTACAAGCAGACTTTTCGTGTCCCTACGTTGAATAATAAGTTGGGACCTGGCGAAAAAGCAAGTGTGCGAAAGACTATGAAAAATATTTATAATGTTGATGATAACTTCTTTGATGAAATAGATGCAAGCATTAAAAAGAATTGTAAGAAGATGCAGGATATCCAGCCTTATCTTTATCAGTTCCAAGGTTTCACACAAGATTTGATGATGCTTGTGGGTAATTTGATGAAGTTTAAGTTGCGGGTTCCTGGCTTTTTCAAGAAAGCTATCTATACGATGACGGAGAAGACTGTAAATGATATATACGATAAGAATAGTTTCTCTGATCCAGGTGTTATTAAGGCTGTTATGTCAGTTCGCCAATATAATCAGCGTCTTGGATTTAGTCGTAAATGGACTACAGACTTCGTTTATCAAGTAGTTTCACTTGCTAAGAAGGAACCTAAACCTGCAGAAGAGGCAGAGTCAAAATAATTAAGCATATATTTGCTTAAATAGAAACTTTAATGTAATTTTGTAGCCAAAACGAATAGATTAGCTATGAATGCAAATGAGAAGATTCTGAATACGTTTGCGACGCGTGTTCGTCAGATGATTCTTCAGTATGAAGCACTGAAGAAGGAAAATGACGAGTTATATGCGCTTGTCGACCAACGTGAACAGGAGATAAAGCAACTGCAGGGTGAGTTATCTCAAGCAGAAGCTGATTATAACTCGTTGAAGATGGCTAAAATGCTTGAAGTTACGGATGGTGATATGGAAACTGCACAAAAGCGTGTTGCCAAACTTATCCGAGATGTAAATAAGTGTATTACACTTCTAAGTGAGAAATAAAACAGAATATAATGGCAGACGATAAGTTACATATAAGATTGCATGTCTATGATGCAGAACTCTCCGTAAACGTTCCACGAGAGGATGAGGAGTATTATCGTTCGGCAGCCAAGCTTATTACCGACACAATTAATACTTATTCAACTCTTTTTAAGGGTAAGAAGGGGGGTAAGGATATTATATATATGGCTATGTTGGATATTGCATTGCGATATAAGAAAGAAGGTGTACGTAATGATACTGCTCCATTCAATGATATTCTCAGTAAACTCACTTCAGAAATTGAAGATGCACTGAAGTAATAGTGAGAATATTTAATTTAAATCATAAAAAGAATCAATGAGTCCAATAGTAACAGTTATAATAGCTGTGGTATGCCTTTCAGCAGGATGTGCTGGTGGATTTGCTATTTTCCGTTATATCTTAACTGGAAAATACAAAGATACAATGGATAAAGCAGAGAAAGCTGCAGAGGTAATTAAAGAAAAGAAACTTCTTGAAGTTAAGGAGAAGTTTCTTAATAAGAAAAGTGAACTCGAGAAAGAGGTTCAACAGCGCACATTGAAGATTCAGCAGGGTGAGAATCGCTTGAAGCAGCGTGAGGTTGCATTGAATCAACGTCAAGAAGAGATTAATCGTCGTAAGCAGGATGTTGATCAGCAGCAGCAGCGTGTTGATAATGAGAAGAAGCTACTGCAGATTAAGCAGCAGGATCTTGAGAAGATGCAGGAGCAGGAGCGAATGAAACTCGAGGAACTCTCTGGTCTTAGTTCTGAAGAAGCTAAGAAGCGTTTGATTGAAAGCTTGAAGGATCAAGCAAAGCTTGACGCTGCCTCATATATTAATGAGATTGTTGATGAAGCAAAGCTTAATGCTAATCAGCAGGCTAAGAGAATAGTCATCCAGACCATCCAGCGTGTTGCAACCGAAACAGCTATTGAGAATTCAGTAAGTGTTTTCCATATTGATAGTGATGAGGTGAAGGGACGTATTATTGGTCGTGAAGGTCGTAATATCCGCGCTTTGGAGGCTGCAACAGGTGTTGAGATTGTTGTTGATGATACTCCAGAAGCTATTGTTATTTCAGCTTTTGATCCTGTTCGTCGTGAGATTTGTCGTTTGGCACTTCATCAGCTTGTTGCTGATGGACGAATTCACCCAGCACGTATCGAAGAAGTTGTTGCTAAGGTTAAGAAACAGCTTGATAATGAGATCATTGAAACAGGTAAGCGTACAGCTATTGACCTTGGAATTCATGGTCTTCATCCAGAGTTGATTCGTATTGTTGGTAAGATGAAATATCGTTCTTCATATGGTCAGAACCTTTTGCAGCATGCCCGTGAAACAGCAAATCTTTGTGCTGTTATGGCAAGTGAGTTAGGTTTGAATCCAAAGAAGGCAAAGCGTGCAGGCTTATTGCATGATATCGGTAAGGTACCAGACGAAGAGACTGATTTACCACATGCTCTTTATGGAGGTAAGATTGCTGAGAAGTATAAGGAGAAACCAGATATTTGCAATGCCATTGCAGCTCACCACGATGAGGTTGAGATGACTACACTTCTTGCACCAATCGTTCAGGTATGTGATGCCATCTCTGGTGCTCGTCCAGGTGCTCGTCGTGAGATTGTGGAAGCTTATATCAAGCGTCTGAACGATCTTGAAGCGATTGCAATGAGTTATCCAGGTGTAACAAAGACTTATGCTATTCAGGCTGGTCGCGAACTCCGTGTAATCGTTGGTGCTGATAAGATGGATGATGCAGAAAGCGAGAAGCTCAGTTCTGAGATTGCAGAGAAGATACAGAATGAAATGACCTATCCAGGACAGGTTAAGATTACGGTTATTCGTGAGATTCGTTCTGTTGCTTATGCAAAGTAAAGTTTGATTTTATTTGAATTATTATAGAAAGCACTCCTATATGGGGTGCTTTTTAATTTTGCAAGTTCATTAGTAATTCTGATATATGTCAGTAATATATATGAATAGAGAAAGCCCTCGTAATTCATGAAGTTATTTCCACGAATTGTCGAGGGCTTTAATTTTATTCTATCTATTTTGTTAGCAGCCAGAACCATCAAGTCGGCAAGAAGCTGCTGCAGGGGCATCGTTAAGGTTGATACCTGCTTCTTCAGGTGACAGTGTTACTGTACCATCTTCAAGTACAAAACAAGGTACGCCAGCATAGCCGTGCTTCTTTGCCTCGTCAAATACAGCGTTGTTATCACGAAGACGAAGGAATTCCTTCAAATACTTAATATGTGAACCAATTTCAATTACCTCGTAACGGTTGTCACCTTCTACGTGCTTGTCAACTGCAATACAGTCTGGACAAGTATTCATTCCATATATTTTAATCATAATCAAATGTTTTTAGATTCAACTCTAAAGTTTATTATGTTTTTTACCTCAATTTTTCACTGTCTTAGTGATTACAAATCTTAGTTGTATCAACAGTGAATCCCCCTTTAGCAGGCATAAATTTACCACGTTCTGTCAAGAAATCTACTAATTCCTCAGCGTTCATTCCGTCTACAGAACAAGTATGAAAACGCTCCTCTTCACCGAAGTGCTCTATAATTGCCTTTACTAAATCTTCTTTTGTTTCATAACTATTACCCTCCATCATATGGAGTACATCATGTCCATGTGCCATATTTTATTCTATTTTGTTAATAAATTCGTGCATTGAATCATTCTTTGCACAATCTTATATAAGCAAAAGATGTGCCATGTGTTAAATTAACTAATTTTAATTGCTTAAAAGTGATAATATGACATAATTTAATTACTTTTGTCTTTGCTGACAGATATTATTGGTAAAATGTCAGTCACAGTTGATGTAAAAACTACTTAAGTGACTCTTTCATATTCACTTAGAGAAGTATAGTGTTTATAAAAATATTTGATAGTAATTATTTTATGATGAAGAAACTTTTGCTTGCTTTTGCAGCTACAATGTTGTTGTTGTCTTCATGTGGTACTTCTAAAATGGGGGTGGAGAAATCTAATATTGTAAGTTATACAGAAGCTCGTAATTATTTTCATATTGGTAATGAGACCAAACCGATAATAAAGAAGATTACCTCACAGGAGACTCTTGTAAAAGAGTTTGGTGAGGCAGCTTTTATGGGTAAGGGCGGTGAACCAACCAAGATTGATTTTAATAAGAACTTTGCAATTGCTTATATTCTCCCGCAAACAAATCGGAAGACAGACTTGGCACCTCTTTCATTGACTTTAAAGAAGAAGCATCTTGAATTGCAATACAAGTTAGAACAAGGAAAGGCACAAACCTACTTTACACAACCATTTTTCATTATCGTCGTTGATAAGAAATATGTTGATTATAATATTGTAGAAATTAAAGGTTGGGATTAGTAGTAGTGTCTAATGGAAGCAGCATGTTTTAACCAAAAATCAAGGTTTATCTGCTTCTGAATCTTATAATAATAAATAAGGACAACTTAAGAAAGCTGTCCTTATTTTTATATCTAATAACCGGTGAGCGGAATACGGGAATCGAACCCGCCTCCCAGGCTTGGGAAGCCCGTGCACTACCGATGTGCTAATTCCGCAAATGGAGCCGATACCCGGACTCGAACCGGGGACCTACGCATTACGAATGCGTTGCTCTACCAACTGAGCCATATCGGCGGTATTGCGTTGCAAAGTTACATTAAAAAAAACAAACAGCCAAATTTTTGATTTATGTTTTTGTTATTAGTTTTGTAGTTAAGCGATATATATTTAGGTTATAAGGATAGTAAATTATATTATTAGTTTTTAAAGCCAAATCGCTTATTAGGTAACATACCATAGTAATAAGAACTATACATTTTGTGGCTAATGAACGATTTGGGTTAAATGCAGACTTTATTCTGGCTGAGACGGTTTTTTGTTGTTTATTGTTTTATAATTTATGTGTTTTTCAGTTGTGATTTATGGTATTTCGTTTTGACTTTTTCATTATTATTGATAACTTTGTATTCGATAATATATGGTATGATATTTATCTAATTGAGAATAGGCGTAAAGCTATTCAAATGCCTGTTCATGATTGATGTAATAGATCATAATGTAGAAACCTAATTCATTATAACCTTATGAAAAAAATTATCACGCTCTTGTTCTTGGCTGTCACACTAACTGCTGCAGCACAGGATTTTAATCATTACTTTGAGGATGCAACACTTCGTCTTGATTACATTTTTTCAGGTAATGCTAAGCATCAGGCCATTGCTGTAGACGAGTTGTCACGCATACCACGATGGTATGGTAAGCATGAACGATTGGCTGAGGTGCCTGTCGAAGGAAATGGTCAAGTTATTGTTCGTGACCATCGTACACAAAAGGTTATTTATCGAAATTCATTCTCAACACTTTTTCAGGAATGGTTAACGTATGATGAGGCAAAGAAACCTTCTGGTAAAGCATTTGAAAATGTCTTTCTCGTTCCTTTCCCAAAGGATTCTGTAGATATAACAGTTGAACTAAGGAACAACCGTCGTGAGGTAACAGTATCTATGAGTCATACTGTTAATCCAAAGGATATTCTCATTCGTCATATTGGTGAACGTTCTGTAACACCTTACGAAACATTACAGAAGGCTGCAGACACGACACGTTGTATTCACATTGCTTATGTTGCAGAGGGATATACAGAGGCGGAGATGGCAAACTTTATAGAAGATTGTCGTACTGCTAATGAAGCCCTTTTTGCACATGAGCCATTTAAATCACTACGTCAACGCTTTAATGTTGTAGCTGTTAAGTCACCATCTATGGAGAGTGGTACGTCTGAACCATCAAAGGGTATTTGGAAAAATACAGCCCTTCACTCGCATTTTGATACATTCTACAGTGACCGTTATCTGACAACATTACATCTAAAGGATTTACATGACTGGTTGGCTGGTACACCTTATGAGCATATCATCGTACTTGTAAATACAGAGAAGTATGGCGGCGGTGGTATTCTGAACTCTTATAACCTTTCAATGGTGCGTAATCCTTATTTCAAGCCAGTTGTTGTACATGAGTTTGGACATTCCTTTGCAGGTCTGGGTGATGAATATGCATACGAAAAGGAGCAGATTAATATGTATCCAACCGACGTAGAACCTTGGGAGCCAAACCTTACAACTTTAGTTGACTTCCATGGAAAATGGGAGAATCTTATTAACAAGAAGACGCCTATTCCAACTCCTCAGCCAGCTGACCTTGATAAACCCAATGCGCGTTATGATAAGTGGAAGGTGGGCGTTTATGAACCTGCAGGCTATTCTCAGCATGGTGTTTATCGCGCATACCCAGACTGTCGTATGCGTACAAATATGCACCCTGAATTCTGTCCTGCTTGCAATTTAGGACTTACAAAACTTATCAAGTTCTATACGGGAGAGTAGGAGAATGTCAGTTTAGTTTACATTCCATTGAATTGGATTGTATTAATGAACTCATAAAAACGGCTTGTGTATTACTTCAGTATTGTTCTGAGAATACATAAGCCGTTTGATATGTAAGAAGTTGCTTACATCGTGTATTGTGGTTAGCGCTTAGCACCATTGGTGTTTACCAACAGCACAATGTGTGCTGAGCATCAACACGATGTGTGTTGAGCAATACTACAATGATTGAAGATGGGAATTTAGGGAATATTATACCCGTTTTATTGAATATTGTAAATTGCTAATGGATAATGTGGGGTATTGGAAAACACTAATTTCGTTATATGGTAATTTTACGAATAGAGGTGTACCAAATGATTGGCACACCTCTATTGTATAATATCTTTTATAAATCTTGTGTTTAGTAAGCGAAGAGAGGATAATCTTTCATCGTCTCATTCACTTTCTCACGTACACGCTTGATAACCTGCTCGTTCTCTGGGTCTGACAATACCTCATCAATAAGGTCAGCACAGAGTAACATCATATCTTCCTTACAGCCACGTGTTGTCATTGCAGCTGTTCCAAGGCGTAAACCGCTGGTCTGGAACGCAGAACGCTCATCGTATGGTACCTTATTCTTATTGGCGGTGATGTCAGCAGCAACAAGTGCATTCTCAGCAACCTTACCAGTAAGGTCTGGATACTTCTGACGTAGGTCGAGCAGCATAGAATGGTTGTCTGTGCCACCGCTAACAATGCTGAAGCCTTTCTCAACAAGTGCCTGAGCAAGAACAGAAGCATTCTTCTTCACCTGTGTTGCATATTCCTTCCAGCTTGGTAGGAGGTTCTCACCAAAGCCAACAGCTTTAGCTGCAATAACATGTTCCAATGGACCACCCTGGTTACCTGGGAATACAGCAGAATTGAAGAGCATAGACATTGGTTTCAAATCACCCTTCTTGTTTGTTAAGCCCCAAGGATTATCGAAGTCCTTACCCATAAGGATAATACCGCCACGAGGACCACGGAGTGTCTTATGAGTTGTTGTGGTAACAATATGAGCATATTTTACAGGGTTATCGAGCAAACCTGCAGCAATAAGACCAGCAGGATGAGCCATGTCAACCATTAACAAAGCACCTACCTCGTCAGCAATCTTGCGCATGCGCTTATAATCCCACTCACGGCTGTAAGCAGAACCACCACCGATGATAAGCTTTGGCTTGTGCTCACGTGCGAGACGCTCCATCTCGTCATAGTCAACACGACCAGTCTCACGGTTCAATGTATAACCAACATGGTTATAAAGGATACCAGATGTGTTTACTTCACTACCATGAGAGAGATGACCGCCTTGGTCAAGGTCAAGTCCCATAAATGTGTCGCCTGGTTTCAGCACGGCAAGCAACACAGCTTGGTTAGCCTGCGCACCAGAGTGAGGCTGCACATTGGCATATTCAGCACCAAAGAGTTGCTTTACGCGCTCAATGGCCAGTGTTTCAACTTGGTCAACCACTTGACAACCACCATAATAGCGTTTGCCTGGGTAACCTTCAGCATACTTGTTTGTTAGGTAAGATCCCATGGCTTGCATAACTTCGTCACTGACGAAATTCTCTGATGCAATCAGCTCCATACCTTTGAGCTGGCGTTTGTGTTCCATCTCAATAAGGTCAAAAATTTCTTGGTCTCTTCTCATGTGTATTGAATGTTTATGGGGAATCATTTTCTGTAAATGACCCCCTGGTTAGTGATACGCTGCAAATATACGAATTAATGTTCTAACTTGCAAGTGTATCAAAAAAATAATGTAACTTTGCATTTATAATGGTTCGTCTGCATCATTGCAATGGTGTGTCGAAAGTATTAATTGATAATATATTACAAGATTATCTATGAAGCTAAAAGAGTTATTCCAAGCTTACGAGTTTGATGAAATTTATCCACAGATAGGACTTATGTTTCCTAAAGGTCGCCATTTGCGTGTGCAGTTTGGTAATGCATACAATTTATTGTTAACGCTTAATCCTGTTGCATCAAAGAAGCAGATTCGTTATCAGTTAATGGAAGATCCAGATACTAACGAGATGTTCTATGGAGCAGATGACCATGACTTTAATGGTCCGTGGGAAGTTCTTCTTGGTAAGGAAGTTAAGAAAGAACCTAAGGTTGATCTTACAAATGAAGAATTGGTTGCTAACTGTTTATTGAATACTGTTTTAATAGGTCGCCATCCTCGTTCATTTGAAAAGGATTATCAAGCTATTGTGAAGTAGAAGATAGTTGATAATTTGATAAGTAAACGAGTGAACAAGTAAACGAGTTGACAAGTTGTTTGATAAGAAGGATTCAATCCCCTTTAATCATTTCAACTTGCCAACTCGTTTTATTAACCAACTAATTAGTCCTTTTAAATCTTATTATTAAGTAACTTGTTTACTTGCTAACTCGTCAACTAATTAACTATATTCTATCAAGCATCTTGTTAACTTGTAAACTCGTTAACTAATTAACTATATTCTATCAAGCAACTTGTTTACTCGTTAACTTGTCAACTCGTCAACTAATTAACTATTCTATCAAGCAACTTGTTTACTCGTCAACTCGTTTACTCGTCAACTGGTAAACTATCAACCCTACCCTCTAATCATTGTTATAATCATCTTGAATCGCTCAGGTGCGTTCACAGAATGAGGTGCACCACTTGGAATGATGAAACTTTCGCCAGCACTAATCACGTGCTTTATGTTTTCAACGGTCAATTCCATTTTTCCATCAACAACCTGAATGAAAGCATCGAATGGTGCGGTATGCTCTGAAAGTCCTTGACCAGCATCGAAACTGAACAAAGTAACACTACCAGCATTACTGTGTACCAATTCTTTACTTACTACGCCACCTTCTGCATAATCAATCACACTGTTTGAAGTGAAAACAATTCCTTTTTCTACTTTAGCCATGTTGTATCTCCTTTATTTGATTTATAATATTTTGTTTTATTTCTCTATATTAAATGCTACAAAGTTGATGCCAAGTTAGAAAGTGGGAACAAATGTTACTATTAAAGTTGTTTATGGTGCGTTGTAGGTAGATATAATGGTAACTTATTTGGTCCATCTCATTTTTTGAATGGAGTATTGATAAGATTCTTAATTGTGTTTGACTCCTTCTTCTAAAGAATTTTAAAAGTACTGAGATAGATGATGCACTTTACAACTGAGTACTGATAATAAGATGTTTTTCCTTAAAACTAATTTTGCTGTCACTTCTGTCATTCAAGGTCTTTGGCTAACAACTTAGTTTACAGTATAGTTACGGAAAGTGTTAAAAGTGACAGCAAATTAAAAATAAACTTATTCTTGTAGGAAGTATAGTAATATCTCTTGTTAGAGAGCCTTTGTTACTACATATATCTAAAGAATTACTTATTTTTCCTTTACCTTAATATTTCTTTTCAGACCCTCGTATTTAACTCGCTTAACAGCAGATCCTTTAAATAACCGTTGATAATCTTCAACTGTTAGATTGTGCCACTTCTCTTTGCTCATGCTGAGAAGCTCAGGCTTAGGTTGGAGAGCTGGTTCTGTATTAGGTGTTGCAAAGCGATTCCAAGGGCATGCAGTTTGGCATCGATCACAGCCATATATTGTATCACCCATGTGGCTTTTTGCTTCGTCAGTTAGTTCTCCACGATTTTCAATCAGTTGATATGAAAGACATCGTTCGGCATGGAAATCTTCATCAGGGATGATTGCACGAGTAGGGCAGGCATCAATACAACGATGGCAACTTCCACATCGGTTTGACATCGCTTCATCGTATACATCAACATCAAAAGGTAAGAAAATCTCACCCAAAAAGAACATAGAACCTGCATGAGGAATGATGAGCTGATGATTGCGTCCTACCCATCCAAGTCCTGCCTTCTGTGCCCAATAACGTTCAAGGACAGGAGCAGTATCACAGAAGCAACGTACTGAGGATTCTTCGCCTTCTTCTTGTTTGGGGAGTTGCCACCGTTCTGTTATCTTTATCGCTAATTCCCTCATCTTTTGCTTCATTAGGTCATGATAATCTAAACCAAGTGCATATGCTGCTATTTGATACTCGCCTTTAGGTAGCTGTTGAGCTGGAGTATAGTTGAGAGCAAGTGAAACGATACTCCGTACACCAGGAACGAGAAGCCGTGGGTCAAGTCGTTTCTCTAAGTAATTTGTCATATATGCCATTGAAGCTTCTTCACCATTCTCCAGCCATTTACGATATTTCAGTGCTACAGCTTCATCAACAGGTGCTGCCTTTGCTATACCACAAGCAAAGAATCCCATGGAGTGTGCTAAAGATTTTATTGTTGATGATTGAACGACAATTGAATCTTCCTTATTTATGTTAGGGCTTAAAGCATCTATTGATGACATATAATTAGATTAAATTTCCTTATAGAAAGGGGGTAATTAGATGATAGTTAAAGGAGAAACATAAACTACTACCACAATATTTTTATTTTTTATACCATAGAGGTATGGGTGATTAAAATGTTTCGGCAGGGTCATCAGGGAAGACTTTAAACTCATAACCTTGGTTTTTAAGCCATTGCAATGATTCTGGGAGTGCTGTACGAAGCTTATCAATACTTTTGAGAGAGTCATGAAATGTGATGATAGAACCATTACGAGCATATCGCTTTACATTGTTTACAACATCTGCAGCTGATAACCATTTAGAATAATCACGTGTTACAAGGTCCCACATAACAACACGATAATTTTGTTTTACCCACCAATATACTGTATGGCGTAACCATCCGTGTGGTGGACGGAAATAAGGAGTATTGAGAAGCGCATCTGCCTTAGTAACATCTACAGCATAGGTTAGTGTCCAGTGTTTGAAAGAACCAAGATGATGATAAGTATGATTTCCTACTTTATGTCCACGACGTATTACTTCCTCATAGATTTCTGGATGTTTTCTTACATTGTCAGCAACCATGAAGAACATTGCCTTTGCATTGAATTGGTCAAGTATGTCGAGAATAAATGGTGTTGCTTCGGGTATTGGTCCATCATCAAATGTGAGATAAACGGAGTGATCGTTCTTGTCCATACGCCAAAGAGCGTGTGGATAAAAGATACGTAGCCAGCGTGCAGGTTGTTCTATTAGCATATTATTTAATACATCCCTAAACTCTTTTCTCAATGACTGAGAAAGAATTTGTACTTTAATATTATTATCGTCTATTCAACTAAGATCCTGTTTGTGTAGAGCTAAGAGCGGATAGTGTAAAGCAAAAAGCCAGAGTTTGGCTGTCTTTAAGGACAACCAGATTCTGGCTTTTAGTTTTGAATCTCTTTAATAGGATTATAGTAATCCTACATCAATGCACCACCTCTATTTTTGAATCTTACAAAAAGATTGTCAAGCTGGGCTGCATGTTTGTTTGCCCATTCACGATCAGCTTGCTCATTCTCGTTAACAAGATTCATCATAATCTGGAAATTCATCTTACATGAACTCTGAGACATATTAAAGAGACGAGGATTAAGACTCAAATAGTAGTTTACATACTGAAGTGAAATCTTCCACAAATCATCATACATCTGGCGTGCCTTTACTTTCTGACCAAGTAATGCGTATGCACGTGCCATATCTGATGAACCACTCATGTAGCTAATTGGCACGTTATAGCTTGGTATTTCCTTCTCAGCCTTCTGTAATACTTTCAACGCTTTAGCCTTCTCACCCTTTGCAATGAGGTGAAGTGCAAGGTCAGCCATCTCACGACGATGTGTATAGCACATACGAGCTACAGTTTCATCGATGTAAAGTCCTGGCTTGCTAAGACCACCCCATTTGAAGCGATTCATCATGACATCATAAGTCTTCTCAGTATCGAAGTTACGCATATTGATGCCAGTAGAATTTGCATTGTCCATTGTAGAGAATGGAGTGATACGATTTACGAGACCTTCTTGAATGAAGTTTTCACCTAAGTTCATAAAGTTCTCAGCTCCAACGGTTACAGCTACATAGAGAGGACGTGTCCAGTTACAGTTAGCAATCATCTCAAGCATCATCAAGTCATTCTTGTATAAAGCTTGTTTTCCTGCCAATGAGATAACCATTCGATCTGGAATAGAATCACCTGGACGCATCATACCACTGCGACGAACAGCCTCCTTATCGATAGTCATGTAGATGGTATCAGTAGGGATAACATGGCTGTCAGCATTCTTTGAGCGTACCCAATACTTGAGAATATTCTTTAATTCAAATGGGTCGTCACCAAATTGTGCCTTTGCTGAAACAGGATCCTGCTTATAGAACTCTCGTATTTGTTCCTTGAATTCTGGTTGAATCTGTACATATTCATTTGTTCCACTTACATAATCAAGGCGTGGCCATGAGATAGGTACACTTGGTGAGTTGTATGCTGGACGGCGCATCTGATCGATGTACCAGTCTGTCTGCAGATAAGAAAGGTTACAAACACGTGTATCTGTACGTACTCCCTCAACCTCTTGGTTATACCAAAGTGGGAAGGTATCGTTGTCACCATTCGTAAAGATAATAGGATTACCCTTCTGTTGTAATGAATTAAGATAGTTCTGACCAAAGTCACGGCAAGTATATCGACCTGAACGATCGTGGTCATCCCATGTCTGTGATGCCATCTGGATAGGAACAAGCAGACAAACAAGTGAGATGACAGAGGCTGATAATACTGGTGCAACCTTGAGTTTACGTGCCCAGTCGTAGAGTGCCAATACTCCTAATCCACACCAGATAGCGTATGCATAGAATGAAGCAGCATAAGCATAGTCACGTTCACGTGGCTGACTTGGTGTCTGATTCAGGTAGATAACAATGGCAAGACCAGTCATAAAGAACAAGAAGAATACGACCCAGAACTGTTGTATACCACGTTTTCCACGCCATGCCTGCCAGAAAAGACCGATTAATCCGAGCAATAATGGTAGACAATAGAAGACGTTGTGTCCTTTATTTGCTTTCAACTCATCTGGTAACAAGTTTTGGTCACCATAAAGTGAATTGTCAATGAATGATATACCTGTAATCCAGTTACCATGTTCTGGTTCACCATTACCTTGAATATCGTTCTGTCGTCCTGCAAAGTTCCACATGAAGTAACGCCAGTACATGAAGTTACACTGGTAAGAAAGGAAGAATTTTAAGTTTTCCCATTGTGTAGGCATCTTTACGCCATCAACATCATGTCCAGTAATACCACCCATCCACTGTTCGTATAGACCAGCAGAACCAGGGTTGTACATACGTGGGAATAACATATTCTGTTCAAAAACCTGTGTTGCTTTATGACGGACAATGAAGTAAGAGTCTTTCTCGTCTTTAGACGCTTTCTCCTTACGCTCATAGACCGGAGCACCTTCATCAAACTTATAGTGCATACCGTCTTCTGCAACTGCAGGTTGACTTGAGTATGCCTGTCCGTAGAGTAATGGACGGTCACCATACTGGTCACGACTCAGATAACTACCCAAAGTAAAGATATCCTCTGGTGAATTCTGGTCCATTGGTGGATTGGCTGTTGAGCGTATAACGATTACAGCATATGAAGAGTAGCCGATAAACAACATCAGCATACAAAGCAAAGCTGTATTCTTTATGCGTGAAGAAACAAGTGCAACACGCTGCTTCTTGCCATCTTTGCTAAATGGACGTTGCCACTGAAGCAGTACGTAAACGAGTGCAAGAACAACAAGTCCAGTAAAGAATGCTGCCCATCCATAGCCATAGAATGGAATACCAATCAGTCCCAGTGCTGCCAAGAATGCTATATTCTGACGGCGTGGGTTCTTATCCTGATATGTCTCATAGATGCCCCAAATGAAGGAAGCAATAAGTAAGGCAATATAAATAATGGTACCCGTGTTGAATGGCATGCCAAGTGTATTCGTGAAGAACAACTCAAACCATCCACCTACTGTGATAATACCTGGAACAACACCATACAGAACGGCTGCAACGAGGACTACTGAGAGGAGCAAAGCAAAGAGTGAACCCTTCAAGTTTGCATCTGGCACCTTCTTATAATAGTAAACCAGTGCAATGGCTGGAATACAAAGGAGGTTGAGTAGGTGCACACCAATTGACAGACCAGTCATATAGGTAATCAGTATCAACCAACGGTCAGAATGAGGTTTGTCTGCATTATCTTCCCATTTCAATATAAGCCAGAAAACAACAGCTGTAAACGCTGATGAATAGGCATATACCTCGCCCTCAACTGCTGAGAACCAGAAAGTGTCACTGAAAGTATAAATCAGTGCACCAACAAGGCCTGCACCTTCGATGGCGATAGTTTTTGCAAGTGAAGGAGCTTCACCATCACGCACAATCAGTCTACGTGAGAGGTGGGTAATGGTCCAGAAAAGGAACATGATACACGTTGCAGAAAGCAATGCGCTCATGGTGTTAACCATACGTGCTACCTCTGTTGGGTCGCTTGCAAAATGTGAGAAAAGATTGGCTGTAAGCATAAAGAATGGTGCCCCAGGAGGGTGTCCAATCTCCAGTTTATAGCCTGTTGTAATGAATTCGGGACAGTCCCAGAAACTGGCTGTCGGTTCAATTGTGGAACAGTAGACGAAGGCTGCAATAAAGAATGCAAGCCATCCGACGATGTTGTCCACCAGTCTGAATTGTTTCATTTATACGATTAGAATTTACTGTCTGCTCATCTTTCTCGGATAAGCAGAGATATTTATTTCGAAATAATCACTGCAAAGATAATAATATTAATCAAAACAACATAAAGAGAGTGGAGAAATTATAATAAAATGTGATGAAAAGAACATGACTAACGTTTGGAATTGACTTTATTTGCTTGGGTTAAAGCATAAAGGTAGGATTATGTAAATGTGTTTTTTGAAGTTTTACACTCGAATAGAAGGATTATTTTACACATCTTATTACAAGAGTATTTTTTATTTTAAGTTGCTGTCACTTTTAACATTTCATGTAATACCACTGTAAACTAATATGTTATATGATGATTTTGGATGACAGTAGTGACAGCAAAATTATTTTAGAGAAATACTTTGTTCTCTGAATACTGAAGTTGGGCGCATTAAAGTGCATTCGGTTAATATGGATATACCAATAAGTTTTAGGGAAACGTAAATGATTGTGTTTAAGAATGATGATTAAACTATTCGAAAGTTTGATATGAATATTCATTCTTTTTCATCTTGATATAACTTTGCATATAGAAACTTTAAAATACTTGTAGTGTTGCTTAGCACATATTGTGCTGTTGGTAAGCACCATTGGTGCGAAGTACTAACACCAATGGGATGGAGTACTTTTCACTTAGCTATAAGTTGTCAAATTGGACTGGAATGATAAAAAAAACAAAGGGTATGGTTGTCTTGCTGTCAAAGGATGCACGAAGTAGCAGTTTGTAGCCCAATACACATCTACCTCTTACATGATTGAAACCACGACTAATACCCTGCATTCTCACGCTATTCTCCCCAAGCATGGTGTCATCTATAATAAAAGGCGAGATAACAAGTGACCATTGCCAAACTTGTCAAAAAGATGAAATAAATCATCACTCATTCGAGTTTTAACACTCAAAAGTTTGGA
>NZ_JACD01000086.1:0-82026 GCF_000517825.1 Prevotella sp. ICM33 | reverse complement strand
ACTCCGTGTGCCTATTATATAAGACTTTTAGTTTATCACTCCATATTTCGGAAGAACCATAAATACGCTTTTACTTTTTACTCTTTAACCGTTTTACTTATCCAAACCTATCCTTTTTCTCACATTTATTTACTAACTTTGTAGCCAAATGGGCAACAACATAACAGATATAAAGCAATTACTGAATGATGAGACCGACGAGAAACATTTCTCGTTTGAGGTTCTTCCCCCTTTGAAGGGTAATGGAACAGCGTCTCTTTTCCGCAATATTGATCAGCTCAAGGAGTTTAATCCGAGCTTCATAAACATAACCACTCACCATAGTGAGTTCGTATATCACGAGCGCGAAGACGGACTATTGGAACGCCAGCGCATACGTCGTCGACCTGGAACGGTAGCCATTGCAGCCGCTATCCAGCAAAGGTATGGCATTCCTGTCATCCCTCATGTGATATGCTCGGGTGCAACGAAAGAAGATATTGAGTACGAATTGCTCGATTTACAGTTTCTTGGTATAGAGAACTTAATGCTTCTGCGTGGCGATAAAGCGCGCGAAGACCGATTCTTTACACCGACAGAAGGCGGTCATAGTCATACGACAGAACTGATTGAACAAGTGAATAGTTTCAACGAAGGTATATTCATTGATGGTTCTACCATGAAGCATCCAGGTAGGCGTTTCGCATATGGTGTGGCATGTTATCCAGAGAAACATGAGGAAGCACCTAATCTTGAACAGGACCTACGTTACCTCAAGATGAAGCAGGATTTTGGTGCAACATTTGCCGTTACGCAGCTTTTCTACGACAATGAGAAGTTCTATAACTTCGTTGATCAGGCTCGTAAGATAGGCGTTACCATTCCTATCATACCAGGAATTAAGCCTTTTGCAAAGCTATCCCAGCTGAATGTCGTTCCAAAGACATTCCACTGTGATATCCCAGAAGAGCTTGCTGGATTAGCTTTACTGTGTAAGTCGGACGAGGAGGCACGCCTGTTAGGTATTGAGTGGGCTGTTAGACAGGTGAAAGACCTTTATGCACATGGTTTCAACAACGTACATTTCTATACCGTTTCGGCAGTGAGCAGTGTGCACGAGGTGATGAAACGGTTGGTAGAAATTGGCCTTCTGCAACAGAACAGCAAATAAAAAAGAATACAAGAGAAGATGAACTTTTCAGAAGCTATAGGACAAGAAGCAGTTAAAGAACGGCTTATTCAGATGGTCAAAGAAGACCGTCTGCCCCATGCCTTGCTTTTCTGCGGACCACAAGGGGCGGGTAAGATGGCACTTGCAATGGCTTTTGCCAGCTATTTGCTCGCTGGTGACGAGGCAGAGGAAGCTACGTCATCAACCGTATCAAATGCTCGTGCCATGCTTCGAAACTGGGAACATCCTGACCTTCACTTCTCTTATCCTACCATCAAACTACCGAGCATGAGTAGTGAACACCAACCTGTAAGTGCAGACTTTGCGAAGGAATGGCACGGACTCATCATGCAAGGGACTTACTTCACCATGAATCAATGGATGAATCAGATGGGGGCTACCACACAGCAGGCTATCATCACGGGTGCAGAAAGCGACGAACTGTCACGCGTTTTGGCGTTGAAATCAAGTCAGGGGGGCTATAAAGTGTCTATCATCTGGCTGCCAGAACGAATGAATCTCACCTCAGCCAATAAGCTATTAAAGCTATTAGAGGAGCCACCACAGGGCACTATCTTCCTCATGGTATGCGAAGAACCAGAGAAACTTCTCGAAACTATCATCAGCCGTACACAGCGTATTGATGTGAAACGCATCAACGATGAGGCGATTGAACAAGCACTCATCAACAAAAGAGGGATTGATACTGATGCGGCACACCGCATTGCTCGTATCGCAAATGGTAGTTGGCTGAAAGCATTGGAAGCAATGGATACGGGTAATGAAAACCGTGAATTCCACAACATGTTCCAAATGCTTATGCGCCTATGTTACCTTCGTAACGTCAAAGACCTCAAACGTTGGAGCGAGGTTGTAGCAGGATATGGACGTGAGAAAGAGCGTCGTATGCTTACTTACTTCCAACAGCAAGTGCGCGAGAACTTCATGTTTAACTTCCGAACGCCCGAACTCAACTACATGACTTTGGAGGAAGAGAATTTCGCAAAGAACTTCGCACGATTCATCAACGAGGCAAACGTCATTGAAATCAACGAACTCTTCCAGCGTGCTAATCGTGATATCGGACAGAATGCGAACGCTAAGATTGTCTTCTATGACATGGCATTGAAACTCATTGTGCTGTTGTTGAAGAAGTAGACGAGTGGACAGGTGAACAAGTAGACGAGTTAACACGTTGACAAGTTATATGCTTGAAACCTGTACTATATAATTAATCATTGCTTATCACAGCCTACCAAACTCTACAAGTAAAGAGGAACTTGGAGGCTTCCAACATATATATAAACAAAAAGAAACAATCAATGGATTACAAAGATATGAAATTCAAGGTCTGGCATGGTTGCGACCGAGGCTTATGCCACAAAGGTTGTGGCAGACAAAACCACCAGTTAAACACGTTTGACTGGTTAGCTGACGTGCCTGGAAACAACCAGACAACTGACCTTGTTGAGGTTCAATTCAAGAATACTCGTAAGGGTTACTATCACAATGTCAACAATCTTGACCTAAAGAAGGGTGACATCGTGGCTGTAGAAGCTAACCCTGGACATGATATCGGAGTCGTTACACTGACTGGACGCCTCGTTAAACTGCAGATTAAGAAGTCGTCAAGTGTGAAGTCACCAGACGACATCAAGCGTGTCTATCGACTTGCAAAAGAAGTTGATATGCAAAAGTATCACGAGGCAAAAGCACGTGAACACGCTACAATGATTGAGAGCCGACAGATTGCAAAGGGCTTAGGACTGAAGATGAAGATTGGCGACGTAGAGTATCAGGGCGATGGAAACAAAGCTATCTTCTACTACATTGCCGACGAACGTGTCGACTTCCGCCAGCTTATCAAGGACCTTGCTGCTGCCTTCCACGTACGAATCGAAATGAAACAGATTGGTGCACGACAGGAAGCAGGACGCATTGGCGGTACTGGTCCATGTGGTCGTGAGCTTTGCTGTGCTACTTGGATGAAGAATTTCTCCAGTGTTTCGACCACAGCTGCCCGTATTCAGGACATCTCACTCAACCCAACCAAACTGGCAGGTATGTGTGCTAAGCTAAAATGTTGCCTGAACTATGAGGTTGACGACTATATGGAGGCTGGTAGAAAACTGCCAAGCAAGGAGGTTATCTTGGAGACAATGGATGGCGAATACCATCTCTTCAAGACGGATATCCTCAATGGTCAATGCACCTACTCTACCGATAAGAACCTTGCAGCAAACCTCGAGACCATCAGTGCCGAGCGTGCAAAGGAGATTATCGAACTCAACCGACGTGGTGAGAAGCCTCTTTCGCTCCTTGAAGATGGTAAGGCAAAACCAGCTAAGAAGCCTGTTGACCTCCTCGCTGGTGCTGACCTCAGTCGATTTGATAAGGCTAAGAAACGCAAAAAGAACAACCAGCCACGCAACAACAACGGACAGCAAGGTGGTAGACCACAACGCGACAACCGTCGAAATCAGCGTGATGGACAGGACAACTACCGTCAGCCAAATGACAACAGACGTCCACAGAACGATAACCGTCGCCCTCAGTATGGTAATCGTCGTCCTTATAATGGTCCTCGTCCTGCACAACAACAGAGCGAAGGAACTCCACAGAACAATAGAAATGAAGGCAGACAGCCTCAGCAAACAGAAAGAAAACAAGAATGAGACATAAGGTTTCCACCTTATTATATATCATAGCACTCATGGTAATTACCATGGGTGCTGCTTCATGCAGTGACCCACGCACCTATGACCAATATAGAAGTGTGTCACTACAGGGGTGGTCACGCAATGATACACTTTCTTTTGATATCCCTCGCCAATGGGAAGGTAACTACCAATTAGACCTCTGCCTACGTGCTGCACAGACTTATCCTTACCGCAACATAAGTATGATTATTGAACGAAAGGTAATCTACTACAGACAACGGAAGAAGCGAGAAAAGACATATAATGATACTATTAATTTTGAGATTATCAATGATAAGGGAATATTGGTAGGACAGAAAGGTATCTCAAATACTGAAATACGTCAGGCGATTACCACATTCCGTCTCAACCGCAATGACTCAATGCACGTCACGATACGTCATATCATGAGCCGTGAGTCACTTCCTGGTATCAGCGATGTAGGTATCAGACTTCTCAAGAAGTAAACATTAGAGACAAACTATAAAGGCTGCTTCATCCTCCACACATTAGAGTCATGAAGCAGCCTTTACTTATGCAGGAATAAGCCTAAGTAGCACCAGCCTGAGCTATAATATCATATTTAGCGAGTATTAGTATCCTACTCGCCTTCATCTCATGATAATAAGTTGTTCAACTTCCCATATTCTAAAAGGGTGATAATGCTTAACACAAGGCGTGTTGATGCTTAGCACGTGTGGTGCGGAGGCTTAACACCGATGGTGCGAAGCACAAAACACCGTGCAGAAAATAGTGCAAACAAAACCAACTTATTATTAGTAGAAAGCTATACCACTCTATAATAAAAAACGCTTTTTGATGTATAGACTTATTCTCCTAAACAAAAAGAGAAGTATCTATCAAAAAAGATAAATTGTATTCCTTTTCTTAAAGCTATCCAAGCGTCATGCTATCGCCTACTGACGGATAAGATTACGTCCTGCATCTATGCGGAGGAAAATAAATAGGAGCAACGTAAAGCCCCAAAGAGAAGAACCTCCGTAACTGAAGAAAGGTAACGGAATACCAATAACTGGCGTCAAACCTAATACCATTCCTACGTTAATAAAAAGATGGAATAGGAATATTCCTGCAACACAATAACCATAGACTCGCCCAAACTTAAAGGGTTGTCGATCGGCAAGGTACATTAATCGGAGTATTAGGAAGAGGAACAGCACAAGAACAGAGGCTGAACCGAGGAAACCCTCCTCCTCACCTACCGTACAGAAGATAAAGTCGGTATCCTGCTCTGGTACAAACTTCAATTTAGTTTGTGTACCATTCAAGAAGCCTTTACCTTGTAAGCCACCAGAGCCAATGGCTATCTCACTTTGATGTACATTATATCCTGCTCCTGCTAAGTCCTCATCTAAGCCTAAAAGTACGTTGATACGCACACGCTGGTGTGGCTGCATGACATCGTTCAACACATAGTCTGCTGAATAGAAAAAAGCTATTGACCCTAAAGCAAACAATGCAATATAAAAATAGTTAGCAAAGCGAGTGTTCATTGCATTATAAACTAAATAACCAATGACACATGCTGATAAAACCAACTGTATCCAAACAACATCAAACGGAATAACAAACTCTGAGAAGAGCAAGGCAAGTCCTGTCACACCAAAGACATAAGTTAGCAATAGACGCGTACGTCCTTTGTCGCCCACATAGACCCACACCATGACCGAAGAGAATATCTGAACAAGTAGGAGTACAACAAACTTTCCTAAGGATGTTGGTGTATCCCATAACAAGATTTCCTCATACTTGATTCCGACAACAAAGTAAATGACCATTGCCAGCCCAGTGAATAGGAACGCACCAGACATTCCTTCACGATAAAGCATGAGGAAGAAAGAGAAATAAACCAAGGCTGAACCTGTCTCACGCTGTCCGACAATACACAGCATTGGTAGGAAAATGATTCCGCACGCACCAGCAAAATGCTTCCAATTCTTGATAGTAAAGCCATAAGCCGACATAAACTTGGCTATGGCTAATGCCGTTGCAAATTTCGCGAACTCGGCAGGCTGCAATCTGAGTGGACCCATAACGAGCCACGAGCGAGAACCCTTAATACTATGAGGATTAAAGATTGTGGCAAAGAGAAGGAGTACTAACAAACCATAGATGACATAAGCAAAGGTGTCATAGAAACGGTCGTCCATCATTAGAAGCACAAAGCCTAAACAGATGGAAGTACCAATCCACACAATCTGCATACCCGAACGAGTTGAAAGTGAGAAAATCTCTGTATCGCCATAAGTATAACTTGCACCACAGACACTCACCCATCCAAAGGTGAGCAACGCAATATAGATACCTATCGTCCACCAATCTAATGAACGAAGTACACCTGGTTGTCTGTCTGCTGTATAATTACTTGGCACGATTTACTTTCTCCTTGCTTTTTTGTTTATCGTTGGATTGACCCTTTGATTTCTCTTTAGGCTGTTCCTTTGGTTTATCTTTTACTTGTTCCTTCGGTTTAGCCTTAGGTTGCTCCTTAGGCTTTTCTTTCGCCTGTTCCTTAGACTTCACCTTGGGTTGTTCCTTTACTTTGTCTTTGGATTGCTCCTTAGGCTTTTCCTTCACCTTAGGCTTTTCCTTATTTTCCTTTCGACTATCTTTATTCTTTTCTTTTTCTTTTTCCTTCTTATCGCCTTCCTTATCTTTCTCTTTCTTCTCCGTCTTAACCGTTGTTTCAGGCTCTACACGGATAGCAGGTTCGTTCTGTGGTTGCTTCTTCTTCTCCTTTTCCTCAGCTTCTTTCCTTGCCTTTGCTTCCTTCAGCTTTTCTGCATCAGCTAAATCCTGCTTCTCTTTTACCTTCTTCAGCGAGTCTCTAATAGTATTTACACGCTTAATAGAGTCGAGACGAAGAGAGTCAGCACGTGACAAAGGACGCTTAAAGGAGTAAGCGATATGGCGTTTCTGGACCGCTGCAGCACGAGCTTCATCACCAGGAGTAAGCTTTCCATTAATATACTGCTCTATCATTAGCGAACCAATTGGCACACCGTAGTCTGCACCAAATCCACCATTCTCAACATAAACAGCAATAGCTATCTTTGGAGTATCAACAGGTGCAAAACCCATAAACACAGAGTGGTCCTTACCACGGTTCTGAGCTGTACCCGTCTTACCTGCCAATGAGTAACCAGGATGAACCGCATGCGCACAAGTTCCACCACGCACTGATGAAACCATACCCGCTATTACTTCTTGGTAAGCTCTTAGACTTCCCTTTGTATGGTGCTTCTCCACATACTTCTTATCGAGTTTTTTCCCTTGAATACTACGTACAACATGTGGCGCAATATAATAACCACGATTTGCAATCGTAGCACCGAGATTAGCGATCTGCAGTGGAGTAAGGTTGACCTCACCCTGACCGATAGAAATAGAGATAACCGAAAGCGGATTCCATTTCTTAAAAGCATTATCATAGAACTTCGCATTTGGAATCATACCGCGCTTCTCACCAGGAAGATCAATACCTAATTTATAACCGAAACCCATTGATACCATGTAGTCACGCCACACGTTCATAGCATCCTCCAATGTCTTATATTTCCTACGATTGGAGAGCATATGATAGAGTCCCCAACAGTAATAACTATTACAAGAGGTGCTGATTGAAGGTACTAATGAGATAGGAGATGCATGTGCGTGACAACCGACATGAAGTCCTTTAAAGTTGAATCCATGATGACAAGGATAACGTGTAGAATCTGTCACAATCCCTTCTGTGAAATAAGTAACAGCCTGTCCGGTCTTAAACGTTGAACCTGGAGGGTATTGACCCATTATAGCACGATTAAGTAGAGGCTTAGCTGGGTCGAGCGTCATATCTCGCTGGTACTTACCACGCAGTTTACCTATCATCGAACGAGGGTCGAAAGTAGGTGCTGAAACCATTGCCAAGATTTGTCCTGTCTTTGGTTCGATAGCCACGACAGCACCTAATTTGCCTTCCATTAGGCGTTCACCAAGTGCCTGAAGTTCTGCATCAAGACCAAGTTGGATATCACGTCCAGGATGTGGACGTTGGTCATACTTACCATCTTGATAGCGTCCTTGTATCTGTCCGTGGGCATCGCGCAGAAGTATCTGTACTCCCTTTACTCCACGCAAGTCTTTCTCATACTCACGTTCGACACCCATCTTACCGATATAATCTCCTGGCTGATAGTACTCATCTTCCTCAATATCACCCTGACTCACCTCTGCAACATCCCCAAGGACATGTGCAGCGATAGCTCGTTGATACTGACGAACACTACGTTTCTGAATATAGAAACCTGGAAAACGATAGAGTTTCTCTTGGAAGGCGCTAAAGTCTTTATCACTCAACTGGCTTAAGAATAGTTGTTGCGTAAAGCGAGAGTAACCCGGATTCTTACTTCTATCCTTGATATTAGCCATTCGGTTGATAAAGTCAGCCTTTGTTATGTTCAGTGCCTTACAAAACTCCAACGTATCAAGATGACCTTTCATCTCGTTGGTTACCACCATAATGTCATAAGCTGGCTGATTAAAAACCAGCAACTTACCATTCCTATCAGTGATAGAACCACGTGAAGGGAACTCAATCTTCTTTAAGAAAGCATTAGAGTCGGCACTCTTCCGATAGTCGTCACTGGCTATCTGAAGAGCAAAAAGACGTATAATATATATCACCACGATACCTATTGCAACAGCACTAAGCACGAGGCGACGTTTCTCTAAATCGTAATTCTTCATTTCTTATCGCCTCCTAACGTTCTCAACAACAAGAATAAGAATAAGCGTGAGCAGTGAACTGCCCCCAATACAAAGTAACCATTCTAACACATTAAAGAAACTAAACATCTCTAATGAGAAGAAAACGACGCTGTATATCAAGGTTAGAATAGCCACATACCACGTATATTGCGGTATACTAAGCGTGTCCATACCTGCTTGAAAGTTGTCACTACTGTCACGAGGTATGAATAGCTGCAGTACATAAGGCTGTAAAGCGGCTATTAAAGTCAATGAAGCTGAAGCTACACCGGGCGTATTTGAGAAAGTGTCAATGGCAAGACCCATTAGAAATGCCCATATCAACATAGCCCACTGAGGGTAATTACGAGGGAACAAAAGGATAAAATAGATATAAAGCAATGGTGTGGCAACAGCAAACAGATGGATGTGATTGAGTACAAACACCTGTGCCACTGTCAAAACAGCAAACCAAAGCAAACGTTTTAGAAAATCTATATTCATTCTTTTTATTCGTAATTCAAAGGGGAAAAGTGGCTCACACCAATGTTAGAATGACTCTACAAAGTGTGGTTATCCTACCTCCCATCAAGCTAAAAAATATCTGCAAACAGTCTACTTACTGTACACTATTCTCCATCTGACTCTCAATAGGCTTGATAGAGTCTTGTGCTGCCTTTATAACTTGGCGTTGATCTCGTATAGAAGCATCGTCAATCACACAGACATCACGAAGATTTCCGAAGTCTGTTGATAGCTGAATTTGTAGACGATAAGAAAGTCCATCTTCTGAATTATAGACATGTTTTATCTTACCTACCAACACACCAGCTGGGAAAACAGAAGAATATCCACTCGTTACAACACGGTCGCCTAACTTAAACTTAGCATGGCGAGGGACATCATCTAAATAAGCAACATCAGATGCACCACCATTCCAATGGAGATAACCGAAGTAGTCACGTCCTTGAATAGAACAACTGATGTTTGACTTTGAGTTCAGCACAGGGATTACAACGGCATAATGAATACCTGCCATATAGACAATACCCACAACACCATTACCACAAGCAACACCCATATCCTTATGTACACCATCCCATGTTCCTTTGTTGATGGTGATAAAGTTATTAGGTTTATCCAGCGAATTGGCAACAACCTTTGCCTGTATCAATCGGAACTTTGAAAGGAAACGATACTGACCTTTATGAAGAAAGGTAGAATCCTTTGTCTTATCATAAAGTTGAGCAGACAACTCCTTCACTTGACGTTCCAGTTCAAGGTTGCGTTTGGTCAAAGCCTCATTCACCTCACCCATTGTTAGATAAGACGTAACCTTTGAACTTCCTTCATAAGCTAAACCAGCCACATAGTTTGCTGACGTGAACCACACACTGCCCTGATAGTCATTGAATCGGAACAGAAGAACCATACTCAAGACTTCCAGGGCAACGAACAAGAACCAATGCTTGTACTTAGCAAGGAACTCAGTCAGATTGTGCATGAACGTTAGTTGTTATCTCATCAAGAACGAGAAACGATCTACGTTCTTCAATGCAATGCCTGCACCCTTAGCCACACTGTGCAATGGGTCTTCGGCAATATGGAATGGAATATTAATCTTATCAGTCAGACGCTTGTCGATACCACGAAGCAAAGCACCACCTCCACTGAGATAGATACCATTCTTTACGATGTCAGCATAAAGCTCAGGTGGAGTGTTCTCCAATGCTGAAAGAACAGCATTCTCAATCTTTGCAACAGTCTTATCAAGACAATGAGCAATCTCCTGATAGCATACAGGAACCTCCATAGGAAGAGCTGTGATGCGATTAGGACCATGTACAATGTAATCCTCTGGAGCTTCATCTCCAAGGTCTGTCAGCGCTGAACCTACATGGAGCTTAATACGCTCTGCCATACGCTCACTGACCTTCACATTGTGCTGACGACTCATATATTCCTGAATATCTGCAGTGAGGTCATCACCAGCTACACGGATAGAGTTATTACATACGATACCACCCAAAGAGATTACAGCAATCTCTGTGCTACCACCACCGATATCAACAATCATGTTACCCTCTGGAGCCTCTACATCAAGACCCATACCAAGAGCTGCAGCCATTGGCTCGAAGATAAGATATACATCACGACCATCAGCGTGTTCTGCTGAGTCACGAACGGCACGAAGCTCCACTTCTGTAGAACCTGATGGAACACCGATTACCATACGTAATGAAGGTGAGAAGAAACGATTACCACTGTGAACCATCTTAATAAGTCCACGCATCATCTGCTCACAAGCTGTAAAGTCAGCGATAACTCCGTCGCGCAAAGGGCGGATTGTACGAATATTGGGATGTTCCTTCTCGTACATCATCTTTGCATCACCACCCACAGCAATCATCTTATCTGTGCGACGGTCCAGTGCTACTACTGACGGCTCGTCAACTACAATCTTATCATCGCTGATAATAATCGTGTTTGCCGTTCCCAGGTCCATAGCAATTTCCTGGATAAATGAAAATAATCCCATTAATATATCTGTATTTTATAATTGTATATTCTTTTCTAATCTGTGCTTATTCTGTCGCAAACCAGCTATGGATAGCTTTATCATAGTGACTGCTAACACCAAAAGCACGCTCTGCAAACATCTTTCGGTCTTCAATATCTGTCTGCGCACCATTTGTATTGAGGATCTGGAGCAACACTGGATATTCTGCCTTACTTGGCACGATAACAACATCCTTGAAGTTCTTTGCTCCTGCACGTATCAGTGAAATACCACCGATATCAATCTTCTCAATGATGTCTTCTGCGCTGGCACCACTGGCAACTGTCTGCTCAAACGGATAAAGATCTACGATAACAAGATCAATGAAAGGTATTTCATATTTCTGCATCTGTGCCTGATCACCTTCATTATCACGGCGAGAAAGAATACCTCCAAAAACCTTTGGATGAAGGGTCTTCACACGACCTCCAAGGATAGAAGGATAAGATGTTACGTCTTCTACCTTCTGACATGGGTATCCTAATGATTCGATGAACTCTTGTGTACCACCTGTACTTAAGAATTTCACACCTTCCGCATCTAACTTCTTGAGCAAATCCTCAAGTCCATCTTTATGAAAAACCGAAATAAGAGCAGTCTTAATTTGTTTTTTACCAGCCATTGTAAAACATTTTATGGATTTGATTTGCAAAGTTACTAATTATAAGCGACTAAACAATATTTTAAATCAAAAAAAAACAAAAGGTTGCCAACTATTTGCTTAAAGTCTAATAAGCTGCCACCTTTTGTTTTATTCTGCCTGCTTCAAGTTCTGCTTTTTGAGAACTGAAGTTCAATTTCTTTATGCTTACCAAAGACCTTACCAAGTCTATTCTTTACCTTTGATACCGATAGCATCTAAGATACCTTGTATCTCACTGCCAAGACCAAAGACGCTATTCATCACACCATCCTTGGCACCGCGCACCATATAACGGGCACAATCACCTTCGAGCTTACCGATACGCTGGCGTTCTGCAACGGTATAATCATGGCGTGAGATCTCTCGACGGATACGACCAAACTTATCAACAGCTTTACGCCACTTCTTTGCTGTGTAGTATTGGCTGTTATCACGTAATTCACAGGAAAAGTTCTCTAAGTCGTTAATAGCTGACTCACGCGTAGCACATGAACTTACCAATAGCATTGCCACAATGAGGGCAAGGCCCATAAACATTTTCTTTACCTTGTTTCTCATCTTTTATAACTTCTAATTTTATAATAATCCTCCCTATATCTGGCTTATGTTTATAATGCTTTTCTATCTGAAAGTAACATAAAAATCTGCCTTTTAAGGGTAATAGTCATGGCAAAAATAGGAAATTATAATGATTTAACCAACAAAACATCACATTACTTTTCATTCTTTTTCCACTTTTTAACTACCTTTGTTCCATGAATTTCGCAGCAACACTCCTTCAATGGTTCAAAAATAACGGACGTTCTCTACCTTGGCGAGAGACAAAGGATGCATACGCTATCTGGCTGAGTGAGGTTATTTTACAGCAAACTCGTATCGTTCAAGGTATGAGTTATTGGGAACGTTTTATGGCACAATGGCCCACCGTTAACGACCTCGCTGCTGCCACTGAGAACGAAGTGCTAAAGGCTTGGCAGGGTTTGGGTTACTATTCTCGTGCAAGAAACCTCCATACGGCAGCACAACAGGTGATGGAATTAGGTGGATTCCCACAGACTTTCAAAGAATTTAAGACTCTGAAAGGTGTAGGCGATTATACTGCTGCAGCCATTGCTTCTATTGCTTTTGGCGAACCAGTTGCTGTGGTAGACGGCAACGTTTATCGTGTGCTTTCTCGCTATTATGGCATTGATACACCTATTGATAGTACCGAAGGGAAGAAGGAGTTTCAAGCGCTCGCTCAATCTCTTTTACCTATAAATGAACCTGCTGACTACAACGAAGCGATAATGGACTTTGGTGCGACTCAGTGTACACCAAATTCTCCTCATTGCAGTGCTTGTCCACTCTGCGAAACATGCGTTGCTTTCCGTGAACAACGCATTAATGAACTACCAGTAAAAAGCAAAAAAGTGAAACAACGGGAGCGTCATTTCACCTATCTTTGTATTGAATATGAAGGAAAGATTGCCATCCACCAACGTGGTGCGGGTGACATTTGGCAAGGACTATGGGAGTTTCCACAGGAAGAACACCTTACATCATCTGAAGACTCTGCGTGGAAAACAGAAGCGCAGCTACTACAAAAGGGGGTAAAGCATATTCTTACCCATCAGATTCTTCTTGCAGACATCTACCTTTGGCAGCCTACGAGGCGTCCACAACTGCCCTCTGAATTCATATGGATTGAAAAGCAAGACCTTGAAAATTATGCTTTACCACGGCTAATTGAGATTCTGTTAAAGGCAGTTCCTGCCTAAATTCCGCCTCCCTTCAGCCGTCTATCTCACGGTCCGCTTCTACGAGGAATTGCCTCGTAGCCTTCCCTCCTCTCCTTTTTCTGTCTTCAAAGCGCCTCTATCGGCTACTTCTTCCCAAAATCCTGATCAATACGCAGCTGATGAGCAACCAAGAATGGGAAGATGCAAACAATCATGACGATAACAAAGAACCAACGATAGCCCACCGCCTGTGCCAACGCACCTGCAAACAAGCCTGGAATCATCATTGACAACGCCATAAAGCCTGTACAAAGCGCATAATGACTGGTTTTATGCTCACCCCGACTGAAATAAATCATAAAGAGCATATAGGCACTAAAACCAAATCCATAACCGAAATTCTCAATAAATACAGCAATACTAATCGCTATCACATTATCGGGAAGCATATAGGCTAAATAGACATAAGCTAAGTTAGGCAACGTGATAGCTGCCGTCATTGGCCATATCCAACGCTTTAAACCATCACGACTGATCATCATTCCTCCAATGACACCGCCTATCAAGAGACCTGCCACGCCTACAACACCATTCACCGTACCATACTCTATCTCAGAAAGGGCCAATCCCCCTTTTGCCTTCGATGCCTGCAGGAAGAGTTGAGAAATAGGGATTATCAAAGCTTCTGGCAAACGAAAGAGAAGTAGGAAACAGATTGTTGTTAAAGCCTGCTCCTTTTTGAAGAAGGAAAGAAAAGTCTCTCCAAAACTGCGAAGCAAATGGCTGGCTGACACCTGTGCCCTCTCTGAATCCTCAGACGGACGAGGAAGAATAAAGCGATGATAAAGGGCGAGACCCATGAAAAGAGCCATCAAACCATAAAACACAAGCGACCAAGCCCACTGAATATCAAAGTTCTTATGTAAAAAACCAGCGAGCGCAATCAGTCCACCCTTACCAACAACCATTGATATACGATAGAAGGTTGAACGAATACCTACAAAGAATGCTTGATCATGCTGATTAAGTCCCATCATATAGAATCCATCAGCTCCAACATCATGTGTCGCACTACTAAATGCCAGCAACCAAAAGAAACAGATTGTTCCTTGAAGCCATAACGAAGTATTGACCGTAAAGGCAACACCTGCGAAAGCTGCACCTACAAGCAACTGCATAATGATAATCCACCACCGCTTTGTCTTAATCAAATCAAGAAATGGACTCCACAGAGGTTTGATAACCCAAGGGAGGTAAAGCCATGAAGTATAAAAAGTTACTTCGGCATCTGACAAGCCCATTTGCATATAGACCTGCAAGGATAATACAGTTACGGCAATATAAGGCAGCCCCTCAGCAAAATAAAGTGAGGGTATCCATGCCCATGGGCTTATCTTTCTTTCTGTTTTCAATGCTTGTTACGCTTTTGAGTTCTGTTATTGTCATTATTGCATGCAAAGTGTCCTTTTCCCACAGCCTACTATCAACAAAACTAATGAGAGATACATCAATCATGTAACCAAAAAAGATAAATAGGTTCAAGCAGGCTATTCGGACGCCACTGCAAACTTAGTATTGTGTCTTTTCAAACGATGACAAAGATACATAAAATTAACGAGAAAAAGCAGGAATAGCACTCACGAATAAGAATTAAAAGATAATTTATATATTAAAGACTAATGATTTTCGTTTTTCTTGAAAGTATGATTGAAATTTTTAGCTTATCTTTGTGAACAGGGTTTATGATTTATTACACTAACATTTACTCCATTTTACATACTGAGAAGTCTAACATAAACCATAAACACGGAATGACTCTAATACACTCTACCCTCTCTATTGGATATAGAGAACCATAGAGTAACACGATAAGGAAGCATGACACTGTTGAAGGTCAATCTACAACTCAAAGTGACATGCTTCCTCTATTCTATAAATTCATTGTTACAAGCCTTCTAAGAGTTGGAACATCCACAAGAAAATAAATTAAAACTTCAGCTATCTAAGTAGTATATCGTTCCATCTTATACAAACAACTTATTCTTATAGCAGCAATATTTGTAAACTATTTTCACACAACTCTAAACCTATATATGCGCTTTTGGCTTCTTAAAGACGCCTAATTGACTTGCAAAAGATGCCCTTTTCAAGTCTAACTAACGCCCTTTTCAAGTCCAATTAGGCACCTATTNCATCACCANTTTATAACTAACTGATTTCTTGATGGTTACAAACCTACTTTTAACACGTATTTTTATCCTTGTTTATAGGTATTCTATTTGAAATTATGTAATTATTTTTCATAACCTTGTTTGCGAAGCCCTCTAAGTATAAACATGAAAGGGATTTCTGTGTCGAAGAATAAAAGTTGGTAGTTGATAGTCCTGCTATATTTTATAGAAACATTATATTGGTGTCCGATAAAACTTTTTTGGAGTTATGTGTGTTAGTTAAAATAGACTTAAACTTATGATTTCATTAATTTATCTGGTTATTATAGGGCTTTCCTTGTCAATATAAGCACATTTTATAATGCTTACAGTTTGAAACTGAAAACCAAGCCCCTGGATAAGTAAAACGGCTGCAACACCGATGAGTAAAGGGATACAGAGCTTTCAGTTTATTTTTACCGGACAGCAATAGAAACATTAAGGTTATTACGTTAAAACTATAAGGTAAGTGTCCAACCATTTAATAAAGGAATAAAAGAAAGGGCGATGATCATTACGACCATCGCCCTTATATCTAATGATTGTTTCAGATAATTACATACCTAAAGCCTTCTTAGCGCCGTCATTGTTAGGATTAATCTTCAGCACCTTATTGAAGTACTCGTCTGCAAGTGGCTTGTTACCCTTCTTTGAGTAATAGTAACCGAGACCATAGTAAACGTTCTCCAAGTAGCTCTTGCTATCCTCATCGAGCGTTGGCTTAGCCTCTTCATAAGCAGCAACCTTCTGATAGATTTCAGCCACCTTATCAGGATCGTTCATCAACTGAGCTACGTTAGCTTGGTTCAACCATACCCAGTCAGAGATTGTTGGGAACTTAGAAACCATCTGCTCGTAAACATCAAATGCCTTTGCAAGAACAGCGTTCTTAGCAGTACGGTCTGTCAATCCCTCTGCCTTTGCAATATAGGTATTAGCAAGTGTTGCCCAGTCATTGTTAGTAGCCTTCTTACTCTTAGAAAGATACTCCTGCTGAACCTCGAGTGCCTTGTCATCATTACCCTGTGCGGCATAGATAGCGGCCAAAGTCTTCAAAGGCTCAATATTGTTCTTATCAAGCTCGAGTGCCTTGTTAACAGTGTTGATAGCTTCGTCATACTGCTGAGCACCGCAAAGTGCCTTTGCACATACATCGTAGTCGTTAGCTACCTTCTTACCAGAACCTGCAAACACAACCTTACCATAGTTGATAGCAGAAGCATAATCCTTCAACTCAACTGATGCCATCATAGCAATACGGCTCAAGTACTCACTGTTAGGGAACTTCTGCAAACCCTGCTTTACAACATCCAAAGCTCTCTGATAGTCTTTTGTAATGTAAGCAGCAAAGCCATAGTTATAGAAATTGTCCTCTGACATATTAGCTGGATTAGCCTTAGCATACCACTCTAATGCCTCCTTATACTTACCATCGCCAAGCATGATTTCAGCTGCAGTTGCCTCTACTGGATAGTCTGGCTTAACCTTACGGAGTTCTTCAAGCTTCTGAACAGCAACCTTTGAGTTTACATGACGGAAAACCTTAGCATAACGTTCGTAAGCTGTTACGTTCTGTGGATCAACAGTAATTGCATTCTGATACTGTGTAGCAGCTGCACCTGCATTACCGATAGAATCCTTAAGAGCAGCAATATCGCCCAAGAGGACATAAGCTAAGCTACCCTTGTATTTCTTATTATTGATGACATTGTTTGCTATCTCTGTAGCAGCATCATAATTACGCTGCAAAAGATATACATTACCCAAAGCAACAATAGCCTCTTCACTCTTCTTAAAGTTCTTCTGATACTCCTTAATAAGATCCTTTGCTGCCTTTGGATCATTTGGTGCAGCTTCGATAGCAACTACAATAGGCTTAAGAGCTACTGCGTAATCAACATCCTGTGCCATTGCTGGAGTTGACATTGCCAACATCAAGGCTCCAGCTATTAAATATTTCTTTGTTTTCATAATTCTTTCTCTTTAAATTTTAATTCAAGTGAACTTTATTCATTAAGACGCCTACCACGGCATTTAGTTTAATTCTATGAGAGTAGTAACTAATGTTGATAAGCAAAATAAATCTTCTCTAATGTTATAACGACCACATTTAATTAAACATAACTGATTATCATTTGCCAATAAATAACACACTATGCTTTACTGACTACTGGGTCTTAACTTCAACTTCACGAATGTTGATTTCACCACGATAAGGCAAGAGACCAGCCTTAAAAATAATCTTCTGACCAATTGGATTGGTTACGAAGTTTGCAAATGCCCAAGGCAATGCTTTGTGAGGGTCAGCCACGACAGCATAGATAGTTCTTACGAAAGGATATCTGCCATCCAACAGATAAGCTTGGTAAGGTTGCCAACTATTCTCTGGCTGTGCAACGGTAGTCTTTGAAAGACCTACCACTCTAATATCTTTCTTAAATGTAGTGTTTGTAGAGTCACGATGATCATTCAACCAATTTGACCCAATAACACCTATAGCATTCGGAGTTTTGTGAACATAGTCAATAACTGACTTACTGTTATTTGCAGCAACAATGTTCGCACTCTTAATATTCTTTCCACCTAAAATGGAGTCGACTACATAATGTAACGTAGCTGATGCTTTGTTGTCAAAGACAACTTCAATATTACCCTTATCATTCTTAGGGTTCAGCTGATTCCATTTTGCAATCTGACCACTGAGAATCTTCTTAACATCGGTAACCGTAATACATGAATCTGCATTCGTATTGTTCACGATGAAAGCAATTCCATCATATCCTATCGGGAATACCGCTGGGATAGGACCTTTCTCTCGTAACATAGCATCTTCTCCCTTCGTCAATGCATGAGAAGTAAAGAAAAGATTAACTTTCTGGTCGAGGAGCAGTTGCATACCTTTGTTGTCATCTGTATAGATTGGCAACAAGTGAGTTTCTGGATAGCGGAACTGATAATTCTGTAACAGTTCCTCTATAATAGGACTAAAACTTTCGTCAGAGGCGAACTTAATCGTCCCTGACGTCGGTGTATCTGTTCTGCCGTCCTTAGCTTTCTTCTGTCCGCAAGCAGACAGAAGGAAGCCGAGGGATAGCATCAATCCTACTGTTATGTAGAATCTGGTTCTTTTCATATGATATTTGCTTTTACTGCAGTTTGAAGGTAATAGGAAGAGTAAACCAAACGTTTGCTGGCTGACCATTGTTCATACCTGGAGACCACTTCGGCATGCTATTAACAACGCGAAGTGCCTCACGGTCGAGTGCCTGATCAACACCACGAACGATTTGTGCCTGACTAACGCTACCGTCACGTCCTACAACGAACTTGACAATAACACGTCCCTGCACACCATTCTCTGCTGCAACTGCTGGGTATTGGATATGAGAAGCCAACCAAGCATTTACATTAGGGAATGAAGGCATAACCTCTGCCACTGTGAAGACCTTGTTCTCAACCTCCTGCTTTGGCTCTGGTTTTGGAGCCTCAACAACAGGCTTCTCAATCTTTGGTACAATCTGTTCAGGAGTAGCAACAGTGCTACGAGCAGCAACTTCAGTACGATCTTCCGTACCTTCCTTGTTCTCAACACCGACTGCCTTGGTCTCCTTGTTCATCTTGACCATTGGTGGCATCTCTTCCTTTACATCCTTATCATCCTTGATGACAGGGGCTGTAAACTTAACAGTTGCACGCGTTTCAGGAACAACCTTTTCAGGTTCAATCTTCTTAGGTTCTTCCTTCTTCTGCTGTTTCTTACGTTCAGCCTGCTCTTTCTTAGCCTGCTCAAGAGCTGCTAACTCCATCTTTGCTGCATATTCAGCTTGAGCAGCTAATTCATCGTTGTGCTTCTTAATCTGATAAGCTAAGTAACCACCACCGAGGAATGCAGCACAAAGCAGAATAGCTAAAGCCTTGATGTTACGCTGAGAAACAGTTTTACGAAGCTTGTATGCACCGTACTCCTTGTTCTTGTCGGCGAACACCATGTCGACCCATTTAGGATCGCATAAATCTATTTTTGCCATTGTTTTCTTTCTTTAATTGTTACTATTCAGTGATTAAGCCTTTATACCTTTCTTGGCTAAGAGAGCCTTGTCTTGGTCTGTCAGCTTGTCAATGACGTAAGTTCCAATATATGAAATCTGCATTTCATCGAGGATGTCTACCAAATGACGATAAGAAGCTTGATCAGTTGGCTTGATAATGACAGTCATAGTAGAAACCTTCTTGCCATTAATCATACCAGTTTTGATCGCGGACAAATCAGCCTGATAAATACTATCTGGATAAGCCTTTGGATTTTCCTGTTTCTTACGATTCAGTTCCTTCACAGCGATGTCCATATCCTGATATGGGATAGAGACTGGATCACCTGTTGAAGGGTCACCCACCTGCTTATGCTGAAGAACGTAGCGAATACCACTTGGAGTGTTGCTCCAATCAGCTGGCTTCAACCAATTAGCGTTATCATACTCTGGTTTACCGTTACCGTAGAAGATTTTATCTCCGTCAGCAATGTAAATCGTAATAGAGTGTGACTCCTTGGCCTCATTCTTCTGAGTGTCCTTCTGAGTTTTATCATTACTTGGCATCGTCAACTCCATAGTTGAAGGCTTGCTAAGTGAAGTACAAAGCATGAAGAAGGTAATCAGCAACATAAGCATATCCACCATCGGCGTAAAGTCTACGCGGACGGTCATCTTCTTCTGCTTGCCGCCTTCTTTTCCTGTATCCATCATTTCCATACTTTGATCTCCTTACTTATTAGCTGCCTGCGCAGCCTTTTTAGCGTCCAACTGTGTGATCATATAGTAATGGCTCTCATCCATGTCTTGGAGTTCACTCATTACCTTCTTAACGGTACCATAAGGAGAATCGGAATCAGACTTGATAGCAAGTCTAACCTTAGGGTTCACCTGGCGGGCTGCGTTAACCCACTGTTGGAACTCAGTCATCTCCTGTCCTTGGATACTATCGAGAGGAATACCCATCTTAGGGAGTTCTTTACCACGCTCAGCAGCTGGCTTTGATAAATAAGCAGCTAACTTATCGAGCGGAGTACCAAATGTAGACTCAGCAACAAAAGTTTTCTTCTGTGCAGGAGTCAATGTAATGCCCATATTATCTACGATTTGTCCCAACTCATTGGTGTTATCGTAGCTCAAAAACACCTGGCCTTCGCCAGTAGGCTTTCCTGTAGGTCCCTTTTCAGGACTCACAAGAATTGTCAAGACACCATTCTCAGGCACCTTAGTTTCAGACACAGAACCTGGAGTATTTACCTTCACTGGCTCATTCTTAACGAACGTTGATGTCAGCATGAAGAAGGTAAGCAACAGGGTCATAACGTCTGACATAGGCGTCATGTCGATAAAAGTGTCATTCTTCTTAACTTTTACTTTACCCATAGCGATAAATTATTAAAGGGTTAGCAAAAATTAAGCCTCGTCTGTGTGGTTTACTTCGTATGTCTGAGCGATAGAATAACCAACCTCGTCGAGGGCAAAAGTCAACTTGTCAACCTTGTTAGAGTAGTAACCATAAGAAACTACCGCACACCAAGATGTTGCAATACCGAATGCGGTGTTGATCAACGCCTCAGAAATACCAGCAGAAAGTGCAGCAGAGTCAGCACCACCACCTGCAGCAAGAGCAGAGAACGACTTGATCATACCGGTTACAGTACCGAGAAGACCAGTAAGAGTACCAAGTGTTACGAGAGTAGCAATGATAGGGAGGTTCATTGTCAGAGTTGGCATCTCAAGCTGAGTAGCCTCCTCGTGAGCCTGCTGAATCTTAGCTACCTTCTGAGCCTTCTTAAGGTTAGCATTAGCACCAGTCTCCATATCCTTGTAAGCGTTCAAAGAAGCCTTAACAACGTTTGCTACAGAACCCTTCTGCTGATCGCAGAGCTGGTTAGCCTTAGCAAGGTCATTAGCATTAAGAGCACTCTTGATGTTTGCAACGAACTTTGGAAGGGCACCCTTACCGAAAGCAGTCTTCAAAGCCATCCAACGCTCGATAGACATAGCGAGCACTGTCAACAAGAGAGTGTGGATAACAGGAACGACTACGCCACCCTTAAAGATGGTACCCCAAACGTCTGCTGGGTTCTCACGTACTGCTCCATCCTGGAAGTGCATTGGGTTACCGAACCATGTGTAGAACAATGTGAACGCAACGACAGCGCAAACGACGATAATCCAGAATGCACCTCTAACTCCTGTGAAGCCCTCAGACTTTTTCTGTGGGACTGGTTTTTGTTGTGTAGTTGCCATAATTTGATAAAATTTTAATTTTTAGGTTATTAATGAATTAATTTGTTAATATCTTTCTGATTTATAAGCATTTGTATCTTACCGCCATTATAAAAGGGGGTTCAACACTGCTTCTTATCTCCGCAAAGATAGTAATTAAAAGAAAACTACAGCTACGATTAATAACATTTAACAGTTATAAATGTACAGTTTCTATCTCATCTTTATTACTATCTGCATTTCCGATTCCTATTTAAGTTTTGAAAGTACTTCTTTAATACGACGAAGCGCTTCCTTTATATTTTCATCACTTGTCGCATAACTCATTCTAAAACAGTCTGGAGCACCAAAAGCATCACCACCCACTGTTGCTACACATCCTTCTTCAAGAATATACATAGCAAGGTCGGATGAGTTGTTAATCACATGCTTGCCATCTGTCTTTCCAAAGAAACTGGAACATTTAGGGAAGAGATAGAATGCACCTTGTGGCACATTTACCTCAAGTCCAGGGATTTCTTTTGCCAGACTAACAATCAAATCACGGCGGCGACGGAATGTCTCTCGATACTCAGTTACACAAGCTTGATCCTCAACATATGCCGCAACAGCAGCCATCTGACTTACGCTACATGTACCTGACGTATATTGTCCTTGCAACTTATTGAGACCTTTTACAATCCACTCTGGTGCTGCTACCCAACCGATTCTCCAGCCAGTCATAGCATAAGCCTTACTAACTCCGTTACAAAGAATCGTACGTTCTTTCATTCCAGAACAAGATGCGATACTGCAATGGCCACCTATATAACTAATGTGTTCGTAAATCTCATCTGAAAGAACAAACAAGTCTTCATGTGCCAAGACAACCTTTGACAAAGCCTCCAACTCCTCTGCAGTATAAACACTACCAGTAGGATTACTTGGAGAGCAAAGAATTATCATCTTTGTCTTTGGTGTAATAGCCTCTTCTAACTGCTCTGCGGTAATCTTAAAGTCTTGCTCAATTCCTGCAGAAACAATAACAGGAACACCGCCAGCGAGTTTAACCATCTGTGGATAGCTCACCCAATAAGGTGCAGGAATAATCACCTCATCACCTGGATTCACCAAAGCCAAAACAGCATTGCAAACGCCTTGCTTACCACCAGTACCGACAATAATCTCTGATGCAGCATAATCAAGATTGTTTTCATCTTTCAGCTTCTTTGAGATAGCCTCTCTCAAAGCAGGATAACCAGGAACAGGAGAATACTTAGAGAAGTTATCATCAATAGCCTTTTTGCCCGCCTCCTTAACATGATCAGGAGTCATGAAGTCTGGTTCTCCCACACTCATGTTGATAACATCAATTCCCTGCGCTTTCATTTCACTACTCTTCTGTGACATTGCTAATGTCTCAGAAGGCGCCAATCGATTTAAACGATCTGATAGTTGTGCCATTTCGAACCTTATCTTTCTTTATAAATAATATCAAGTACAAAAGTACGCAAAATCATTTTGATAACGCAACTTTTCTTTCTTTATTTTATCTATATAACATTTTTACTGCCGATTTGACAGTTTAAATTAAACAATTATATAATAAATGAACTCTTTATAAACAAAACTATAAAAGGATATAACAATGGCATTCTTTTAAGCCTACAAATTAAGAATCCCACCACAGAGAAACAAGTCATTTCTCTATAGTGGGATTCATTATAAGACTTATCTTAAATCCTTCCTATTTGTTATTACACTTACAGATGCAAGTCGTGTCCCATACGATCACGCTTGGTTTTCAGATAGCGATAGTCAAACTTATTTGGAGTTATCTCAATAGGTACATTCTCCTCAATCTCTAAGCCATAAGCCTCAAGGCCTACTCGCTTCGTTGGATTGTTTGTTATCAAACGCATCTTATGAACACCAAGATGGCGCAACATCTGTGCTCCACAACCATAATCGCGTTCGTCTGGACGGAAACCAAGATGAAGGTTAGCCTCAACCGTATCAAGACCTTGCTCTTGCAACTTATAGGCTGCAATCTTATTCATCAAACCAATGCCACGACCTTCCTGCTGCATATAGATGATAACACCCTTGCCTTCTTTCTCAATCATCTCCATCGCCTTATGAAGTTGTTCGCCACAATCACAACGCTGACTACCAAGGATGTCACCCGTTGCACATGATGAGTGCACGCGTACGAGTACAGGTTCGTTTTCTTTCCATGTACCCTTGATAAGTGCCATGTGTTCCAAGCCATTTGCTTGACGGAATGGAATCAAGTGAAACATACCATATTCAGTAGGGAGTTCTACTTCCTCACCAACGACAATACTTGTTTCCTTCTTCAAACGATAGGCAATAATGTCCTTGATACTGATAATCTTCATACCCCATTCCTTTGCACGCTTCTGCAAATCAGGCATACGAGCCATCGTACCATCTTCGTTCATAATCTCCATTAACACACCAGCTGGGAAACAACCTGCAAGCTTACAGAGGTCAACAGCAGCTTCAGTATGACCCGAACGACGCAAAACACCATTATCCTGAGCATAAAGTGGATTGACATGTCCAGGACGGCCAAAAGTCTGAGGAGTAGAATTAGGATCAGCCAAAGCCTTAATTGTTTCAGCACGGTCGTGTGTAGACACACCTGTTGAACAGCCTTCCAACTTATCAACCGTAACGGTGAAAGGAGTCCCAAGTACTGAAGTGTTATCAGAAACCTGATGAGGTAAATCTAATTCTTCCGCACGTGATATCGTTATAGGAACACAAAGCACACCTCGTGCATTCTTCAACATGAAGTTAACCTTCTCTGGCGTTATCATTTCTGCAGCCATAATAAGGTCGCCTTCATTCTCTCGGTCTTCATCATCTACTACGATAACGAACTTTCCTTCCCGAAAGTCTTTCAGTGCATCCTCGATGCTATCGAGTTTAAAATCTTCCATATAGTTACTGATTTATATTGTTTTTATCAATAGCCCCTTGCTTCTTCTTTTTCCTTTATACGTTGTATCTCTGCGATAATCGTATCATTACAGCTGATAATAGTACGAAGGTCGCGATAAAGACGTAAGCGGAAACGCCACATTCGGAAGTAGAAGAAAATACCAGCAGGCACTATAACTGCTGCAAGAATGTTCGACCACTTATGATCGAATGGTCTTGTATGTGCCTTTACTGCTAATATTGGGTATTTATTTAATTCTGCCATGATGACTTTATTACGCGTATTGCCTAAGTCTTCTATGACATTTTCAAGTTCATCATTAATCTTCTCAATGACATGATCTGTATGATAGCGGAAGAACACCTTTATAATATTAGGCGCAGACTTCAACCTGCGTGTCTTAGCATACTCCGTAATTCTTACGTTCAAATCATTAAGTTGTTCTGCAGCCTTGCTATAATCAGGGTCATTTAAGATAACCTCCTTGCTGGCCACACTACGTTTCACACGCATTCCAAACATCTTCATCAACATATTCTTATACATATCCGCATTGAACACTGTTGAATCATTGTTCGCCTTGTAGGTAAAGAATACAGCCATTGGGATAAGAACAGCCATAGACAATCCTTTACCAAACCATATCGCCCAGTCTCCCTGACGTGACATTCGATAACCAGTATTATCGAGGATATAAAAAATAATGAATACGATAACGCTGATAATGATAGGAATACCCAATCCTCCCTTACGGATAATCGCACCAAGTGGAGCTCCGATAAAGAAGAAGATAATACATATCAACGACAAGGTGAACTTGTTAATCGTCTCAATATCATGTAGACGGATTAGCCTATCACCATCGCTGGTTATCATACTCTTAAAATCAAGGTCGCTAACTTCTTGCTGAACGGTAGACAACGCTTGGTCAATAACATAACGACGCTGGTCTGCAGGAAGCTTTTTAAATACCGAGTCTACGTTAAATGCCTTTTCTCCCGACAGTTTAATTGTCTGTTTCTTATCTGAAGCTTTAAGATTAGGTTCTCGATAATAAACAGTCTGCGCATCCTTATAAAAAGCATTACCCACACTATCATAAACATGCACTAAGGAGTCTTTGTCGTGCTGTATCTTCTGAATACTCTTCGTACGGGCATCGTTAGAGATACCAGCCATGTCCGTAAGATTGAAGTCACCATCGAAATCAAGAACTATATGCTTGTGTGCAAATGTCTCTCGACGATATGGAACACTGGCACTATTTCCCATTTCCTGTGAGCGCATATTCTCAAACCACTCGCCACTCCATAGGTTCAGAACAAGATGTTTCTTATCCGCTGTAGACTGCAACATACCTGAGTCTGCAAGGATAATAGCCTGATCTTCGTAGCTATCCGTCATTCGGTACACCATAATATTATATAGGTGACCAGTCTTCAAGTCTTTCTTCTCTACATAGAGGTTGGTTTGTGGAATACCATCATAGAAGATTCCTTCTGGGATTTCCAACTCAGGACTCTTCTGCTTCATAGAGATAAGCAGTTGGGCTATATGTTTATGTGCTATTGGTCCTACGTTATTTTGGAAGTAAAAAGAACCAAAAGCAATAAAAATACTAACAACAATCAGTCCTCTAAACGACTGAATCAAAGAGATACCAGCTGCTTTTATTGCTGTCAACTCTGAACTTTCGCCAAGGTTACCATAAGAAATAAGCGATGAAAGAAGAATTGCCAAAGGAAGTGCCTGTGGCACCATCATCAAGCTCATATACCAAAAGAATTGTCCAAGAACATCCATTGACAATCCTTTTCCAATCAAGTCATCAACATATCGCCACAAGAACTGCATCATCAACACAAACAAGCTGATGAAGAATGTTCCCATGAAAAGCATGCCAAACTGCTTGGCAATGAATATATCTAACTTCTTGATTTGAAACATGATATAATAACGAGGTTCTTATCCTCCCTTATTTTATGTGCGAAGCTATTACGAATAAAAGCAAAGAAATCTTGCTTTTTATCTGTAAAATACGACTTACCTTTTGCAAAATTACATAAAAATATCAGAGTAATGGTCTTTTTTAGTATTTTTATTCTTTTACCAGCGTCTTTCCTTTTATAACATCTACCCTCCTCTACCCTTTACTCTTTTGTTTATACATCTTCTCCATAAAGCGCTACAACTTCAAAAGAAGTAACACTGAAAAGGCTCTTTCTTTCTCTATCTGTACAATATACTGAGTAAACAAAGAACATCATTCCACTCTTACAACCTCTCTAAACAACAGAATAGAGTATATGGACGGCTACTTCAACGTCGTGTCATATACCCTATTCCGATTACAATATATTTATAAAAGATTACATTCCTGTTATACGATGTAGGCGGTCTATATTCTGATTCCAAAGTTGTTCCAAACCTTCCACATCATCATCATCAGCGAAGTCAGTAACCAACAGATGATAGTTGCCAGCAATCTCGCTATGAAACATCTTCATTTCCCAATAAGAATCACTATCAGACGAGTCCCAATGAAAACGTATATAATTGTTTTTTACCATTTCGACAACTGTTGCTGTATGTGTATCGTGTTCACGTAGCGGGTCACCCCAAATAAAGGTTGCCACATCTTCATTAATCGTTACTTCATCTGCCAACCATTTCATCAAACCAATTGGTGTGCTAATCAGTGCCCACACAGCACTGCCCGAACGTGTTTTCAATTCGTATTCCAGTTCGATTTTCTTACTCATCTTCAATTATTACGTTTAATATTATTCTTTTTACAACTCTTTTTTTCTGCTATCAACGCTTCAAAAACATTCTATTAAAAGACATTCTTCATACAAGTCAGTTTTTAGCAGTTGTACAAATAGTCCTTAGAAACAACATAGTCTACATCATGTTAGAACTATAATTCTCTTTTCATGCGCCATACAGAAGGACATATCTTTAACGAATAAAGCCCCATTTTATTGCCTTTCAAACAAACTAACAGATAAATCCGTCAGTAATATTACAAGCCAAGAAATACAGTTATCACACAAAATAACAACATGTTATATAGTCGTTTATTCCTATTATCAGGTGCAAATATATAACTTTTTATCGAATATCCGTTAAAAAAACGACTTAATATTTGCGAGTATGATATTTTCTTCATACCTTTGCACCCGCTTTCAAGAACGAAAGTTAAATGGACGGCGGGATAGCTCAGTTGGTTAGAGCGTCGGATTCATAATCCGGAGGTCCGGGGATCGTAGCCCCGTCCCGCTACAAAAAGGTTGATAATCATTATGATTACCAACCTTTTTTGTTTTCTACACAACCCAATGCACGTCTCAACATGAGTTTAAGCAGACAGGAAAGATCTTATTATAAAGCTATTCTTAACTTCATCGTACATACACATATCTTACAAGAATATTTTTATTTCATTTTCCTATCACTTTTAACACTTCGTTTATTCCTCTGTAAAATAACAAGTTAAGCACATACAACAAATGACAGCAGTGACAGCAAATTGAATTTCAACAATTGCCCAAGCAGCTCCACAAACTAAATGTGTATCCACACTAAAAATCTACTGTTCTACGAAAACTTATCAGGAAGTAGCAACTATTCATAGCATTCGCAATAGCTCCTACCAATAATTCCCATTACAAACTATCACAAAACTTACAAGGCGAGCCTTTCGACTCGCCTTGTGAATTTAATCAGTAACAGGTTATAAAACCTTATGGAAGGCTGATAGCCTCACTTGGACAAACTGATGCACAAGTACCACACTCAGTACAAGCGTCTGCATCAATTTTATAGATATCACCCTCAGAGATTGCCTCTACTGGACATTCGTCGATACATGTACCACAAGCGATACAATCATTACCAATTACGTAAGCCATAATATAAATAATTTATAATGTTAATAATGTTCTTGTATTACAAATAGGCTCAATACCTAAATTTGATGATGCAAAGGTAGAAATAATTTTTTGAATACCTAAACATATTGATAAAAATTACAAATATTTAGACGGCATAAAAATAAAAAACATGAAATATATTTCATAGCAACTCACTAACAATCTGACCATTACACAACTTTTTGAAACAATTATAAACAACAGATTAACCTCTATTTAGCCAAAACATCCTTTCCACTCCCTACCTAAAAAGGATGAGAAGGCAGAAAAGTTGGACGAGAACTTTATTAATATAGACAATAAAACCAGTAGAAATACGTTTGAAGATTAATTATGAAAAGAATATTAGTAGCCCTCATCCTATTGGCTTCTGTGCTTACAATCCACGCACAGGAACGAAGAGTGCAGAACCGCCCTTATACGGATCTGCGTGATTTTCATTTCGGAGTGCTCGTTGGTACACATCTGCAAGACCTTGAACTTAACAATGTTGGACCACAGATGGTCGACCTTGATGATGGCAACGGAGTGGTTCAGAAGATTGTTTCAGCCGACCAAGACCGTTGGGATGCTGGATTCACTGTGGGTGTATTGGGTGAGTTGCGCCTCAATTCTACCTTTCAGTTGCGTATGGCTCCTGCTATGTACTTTGGCACTCGACATCTGACTTTCCGTAATATCACAGACCTTAACACACAAGGAGAGCCTACAGAGCAGGTACAAGAACTCAAAACGGCATACGTTTCTTGCGCTTTCGATCTCATTGCAGCCGCTCCTCGCTTTAATAATCATCGCCCTTACGTGATGTTAGGATTAAACCCTATGCTCAACCTTTCAGGTAAGGACAATGATTATATCAAGCTCAAACGTAGCGATGTCTTCGTAGAAGTAGGACTTGGATGTGACTTCTACCTCCCTTATTTTAAACTACGTCCAGAGTTAAAGTTCATGTATAGTCTTATGAATAGTCTTGACAAGAGTCATGCAAAGAACCTCCAAGACAAGAATATGCTCATGTACACCAACTCTGTTAACGAAACACGAGCTAAGATGATAGCACTTACTTTCTACTTCGAGTAGATCCTTTATTTGTCAAGCAAATAGACATGGCATAAAAGATTTATAACGAAGAAAGACTTATCAAAAGCAAACAGAATCTATGCAATTTTGAAGTTGAACTCCAAAATTGCATAGATTTTTTTATTAAAACACACTTTTCGCTTGTACACATGCCTTTTTTTATGTAATTTTGGAGTTGAACTTCAAATTTACATAAACTTATGACCGATTATATACATCGCAAAATAGAGGAAACGATACTTGAGGCATCAAAATACTTCTCCGTGATAGCTGTCTCTGGACCACGTCAATCAGGCAAGAGTACATTGTTAACTCAATTATTCCCACTCTACGAGAAATACAGTCTAAAGGATCTCAACATTCTTGATTACGCAAAGAATGATCCCATAGCCTTCCTTAATCAGACAGATGAAGGAATGTTTATTGACGAGATACAAAGGTGTCCTCAACTATTAGACTACATACAAGGCATTGTAGATAACAATCCCAAGAGACATTTCGCATTGTCAGGAAGTTCGAATTTCGAGGTAATGAAGAACTTATCAGAATCTCTTGCTGGTCGTGCAGGGGTGTTCGAACTGTTGCCAATGTCCATACAGGAGGTTACAGGAAAGGTTGATTTAGACAATCTAAATCAAATCCTTTACAACGGGCTCTACCCTTCTATCTGTGCAAAGAAGAATATTGCTAAGTTCTTTTACCCCTCTTATGTTAGGACATACTTGGAGAAAGACGTAAGAGATCTCCTACAGATAAAAGACCAAATACGCTTCACAAAGTTCTTGAAACTGTGTGCAGCACGAATAGGCTCACTCTTCAACGCTTCTGAATTAGGTGCAGAGGTAGGCGTAAGTTCCAAGACTATCAGCCACTGGCTTTCTGTCTTGCAGGCTTCTTACCTCATAACGCTCCTCCCACCCTACTATGAGAACATTCCAAAAAGACTGGTGAAGAGCCCTAAACTCTATTTCAACGACCCAGGACTGGCCTGTTATCTACTCGACATCGAGAGTCCTCAACAGTTAGACAGGGATAAGATGCGTGGTGCTATCTTTGAGAATATGATTGTAATGGAGGCCATCAAGCATCGATATAACATGGGATTAGAGGGTGGAGTATTCTTCTATCGCGACTCTAATCAGAATGAAGTTGACCTCTTAATCAAGCAGGGAGGGGAACTAACAGCCATTGAAGTGAAGTCTTCTATGACTTATAGTTCATCTTTCGAGAAGGCACTCACGCAGATTGAAGGCTGGATAAAGACCCCCATAAGTAAGAAGGCTATAGTCTACTCTGGCGACTTTGAGAACACGAGTGGCAACATCAACCTTATCAACTATCGCCATATTTCTTCCATTCTCTGAGTCTTTATTATTCAAGACAAGGTACTATTTCTCTGATACAGAGGCTCTCCTCTTCTTTTCTCTATGCCAAACAGGTAGATAATAAAAGATGTTAAAAAATGGAGGATTTAGTTTCAAAATATAAAGAAAACAGTATCTTTGGTGCATTTCTAATCGTAAACAAAAGTAGTTATGAGAAAGTTTATTATCCTTCTTTGTGCACTCCTTGCAAGTATAAACATCAGCGCACAGACTAAAGAAAAACAAGATAGTCTGAACATACCAGTGTTTCTTGTAGATGGAGTTGAGGTACAGAACATCGATAACCTTGACCAAAAAGACATCATTAGTGTGAATGTTATCAAAAACGGTGACTTCAACAAGCTATTTTATCCACGTACTGGCGGCGTGATGCTGATTACAACAAAATCAAAAAAATATCTGAAGCCTATCATTCAAAAGTATCAGGAAAATATGAAGAAAGCAAAGGGCGACAGGAAGCCTGGTGAGATTTACATAAGATAAAGGTGCACACAAACACCTTTCATAATACGAGAACGCTATCAGGCTATAGCTTTTTACATCGTAATCAATGTCCAATAGTAGCTGAATAATCGTAACTGCTACTATTGGGATTGGTTCTTGTAAATAAACGAGATTGATTACATCAAATTAATACCATGCATAAAACAAAAAACAAATAGATACGATAGCTGCTTCAACAAACAACTTGTTCCCTTATTAAACACTATTTGTAAACTATTTTCACGCAAATCAAATCTAATATATGCTCTTTTGGCTTCTAAAAGACGCCTAATTGACTTGCAAAAGGTGCCCTTTTGAAGTTTTACTAACGCCCTTTTGAAGTCCAATTAAGCACCTTTTCTTCTACAGTTTTATAACTGAATGATTTTCTGTTGATTGCAAACTTGTTCTTAATACGTATTTTCTCCCTTATTTATGGAAGTTTTATTTGAATTTATGTAATGATTTTTCAAATCCTTATTTGCGTAATTTTCAACATATTAAAAGAAGGGGGTTTCTGTGTCAAAAGATGATAATAGAATAGACAGTGGACAGTTTTAGCAATGTATTCGCTTAATGATAAACTTTCAATAACGTTTTAGAAAGTATAAAAGACCGTGGGCTGCATCAATAAGATTGCTATTGACAATCATACTGATACAGCCCACATTATTTATATATAGGTCTTATCGATTGAAAGACCTACTTTTTCTTCTTCATATCAAGCACCAACTTACCTACGTAAATAGCATGCTTACCATTCTGATCTTCGCCAACCATCTTGCCGTCAAGGTCTTTCACGTACTCTAACTTTGTAAGATAGGTATGTGAGTGACCACCCAATACAAGGTCAAGACCACGAGTTCCTGCGATAACCTCCTCATCACTGATACCTTCTATATTCCAACCAAGGTGAGAGATACAGATAATAAGGTCGCACTTCTTAGCCTTCAATTCGTTAATAACCTTCTGTGCGCAAGCGACAGGGTCATTATAAACAATTGGCCCATAGTTAGCTTTCACTACCAAACCATCCAATTTTGGAGCAAGACCAAAGACACCAATCTTCAGTCCGTTACGCTTCAAAATGATGTATGGCTTAACCAACTTTGCTAATTCAGTTCCTTTAAAATCATAGTTTGCACAAACGATTGGGAAGTTTGCCTTCTTAAAGAGGCGCACCATATTATCCAAACCAAAGTCAAATTCATGATTACCAATCGTAGCAGCGTCATAGTGCATCTGATTCATCAGTCCCACTTCAACATCACCCTTAAACATTGTGTAATAAGGTGAGCCTTGCGAGAAGTCGCCACTATCAAAGAGTAGCAAGTCAGGGTTCTTTGCACGCTCCTCTTTAAGCATTGCTATACGACGCACAAAACCACCACGATCAGCCTTCATCGTATCAGCAAGATTAGGACTTAGCGGATAAATCTGACTATGTGTATCGTTAGTATGGAGGATTGTCAGTTTCTTGTCCTGTCCAAAACCTACAACAGCTATGAAACAGAACATTATCAATAATATATTTCTTTTCATTTTCCTAACTCCTTAAATATTTATTCCACACGGATACGTCCTTCTGTGTGAGCATTAACCACCTTACCTTGAGCTGTCTGCTCCTTGAAATAGTTCATAATAATAAAACGTGTGTTGTTACTGCTTTCTTGTGGTGAGACAACACTTGTTGCCGACTTAAACGCCTCCATCTTATCATTACCCTGTGCTAAGTAATCGAGCGTAGCAATACGATAACTTGCCTTTGGATCAATCTCCTTACCATGCAAACGAGCAGATTTAAGCTTATGGTCGCGTGTGAAAACAAGTTCTACTCCATGGCTAACAGCCTCACCACCGGTATGAGCCATCTGTGAGAACAGCTCTAAAAGTTTATCACCAGAAAGTGTTACGAAGCAAATTTTGTTCTCGAAAGGTGCGATATCCAACACGTCACCAAAGGTAATCTTACCCTTAGAAAGGGCTGCACGGATACCACCCATATTGTAAACACCAAAGTCAACCTTCTCATTATAATCACGTGCAGCCCACACCATGATGTCTGCCAACAGATTAGAAAGATCGCTCTCTGGGCGGTGTGCCACCATATCGTGGTCAACCTCTCCCACAACAGGTCCCATCACCGAGTCAACCTTGTGCTTAAATGGTTCCATAAACTTTGCTGCCCCAGCGTCAGGAGTAGCATCATATCGATTATCAACCAGCACACGTGTACGCTGAATGCCTGCTAACTCATAATGAGAAGCACAGCCCGTCAACGCCAGTAATGCTGTTAATCCAGACAGATAAACCGTTTTTTTATACATATATAATGACTTTTATAGTTCTCATAACTATTTATCAGAGTAGGAAATAGCCCTACTTTGACTAACTTCGAACGTCGCTCATCCTGTTATGTATAGGTTACATCACAAGCCGACAACGTTCAAAAAGATAATGCAAAAGTAAGAAAAAAAAACGAATCAAATGCTTGTCGCATTATTAAAGATATATTGTCACATGGAAAAATACGTTCAAAATAAAGCGCATAGAACTACATATACCTCATTTTAGGTATTGCACGTTCTATAGAATATAAATACTTTTGCAGAAGTTTATTAACACTCATAGGTTTGTATTTATATGAAGAAAGAAACAATTTATCTATCTCTCGCAATGCTTGCAATTACAAATATCCCTTGTAATGCACAATCAGAAGAGATTAAAGACTCCACATTACATCTCGAAGAAGTAACTATCAGTACCACACGTATGCCTGAAATAAAGCAGAATGCGGCTGCAACAGTTACGATTATTGACCAAAAGCAAATAGCAGAAATGAGCAAATCGGCTCCCGATATCACCCATCTCTTGGGCATGCTCACGCCTGGTATGGCTCTATCAAGTAATACCACAAGCTCGCGCGCACAATCACTTCGTGGAAGAAGTGCACTCATCCTGATTGATGGTATACCTCAATCAACTCCTTTACGTTCAACAGACCGTGATATCCGAACCATCGATATCGCTGCTATCGACCATATAGAAGTGGTAAAAGGGTCTACCGCTCTCTATGGTAATGGTGCTATCGGTGGATTGATAAACATCATAACTAAGAAGAATACTACCAACAGAACTATAGCTGGAGAGACGACTCTCTCGGGTTCAACTTATAACTTCTTCCGTCACGGAAAAGGGCAAGGTTATCGCATCAACCAGCAAGTTTATGGTCGGCTGGGACAGTTTGATTATCTCGTAAATGGAGCTTTCGGACGTACAGGTAGTGCTATTGATGGTGATGGAAAGTTTATCTCTCCACGCTACGGACTCGGTGATACCTATACAACAAACGTACTTGTTAACCTCGGGTATTCCCTATCTTCAAAGAACAGAATCGAATTGATGTATAATTTCTATCGTAGTTTGCAAGATACGAAATTGATTCCTTTCGGTGGAAAATACCTCCAAAGTCCTTCTATAGGTATAATTGGCAGCAAGGACCCACAGGCTGTTGACGAGGGAACAAGATACAATCACAATGCTTACCTCAAGTTTACTTCAAAGGATATATTCAAACATACCGACTTAGAAGCATCTGTTTATGGTTCGGGAATATATACTATCTTTGACTTCCGTAAGGCTAACCCAGCACAGCCAAGATGGGAAGAAACAAGTGGACAGTCGGCTGTTAAAGACCGTAAGTTTGGTTTCCGCACCCAGTTTAACACTCGACTTATATTCTCAGAGAATGCTTTTGCACATTTAGCATACGGTTATGACTATCTCTACAACAAGACTTCTCAACCATTGGTAGATGGTAGATATTGGGTACCATGGTTAACAAGTAACAATCATGCACCCTTTATCCAAGTGAAGACCACACTTTGGCAGCACCTTAACGTCAAACTTGGAGGACGTTACGACTTCATTAATGTGAACGTACCAGACTATGATGTATTGCGCAATAAGCTCTCCGACCCACAGGTTCAGGTCAAGGGTGGAAAGCTAAAGTATAATAATATGTCTTTTAACGTTGGTCTTTCCTATAACAGATATCGCGCATTTCAACCCTTCGTAGCCTACTCTCAAGGTTTTTCTATCTTTGATTTAGGACGTACATTACGTGCTGCCAAGGCTGATGTACTCTCTAAGATATCAACAGAACCAGTAAAAACAAACAACTACGAGGTGGGCGTTTACTCTGATATTAACCATTGGTTGCAGTTGAATGGATCTGTTTTCTACACCTATTCTAAGCTTGGAAGTGACCTCAAGATAGAGAATGGTTTCTGGGTAGTAAACCGTACTCCACAGAAGGTGTATGGCGTTGAATTGAGTGCAGATGCACAAATTCTCCGTAACTTAAAGGCTGGTGCTAACTTCTCATGGTTCGAAGGTAAGCTCAAATCAGCTACTGGTGATTGGGACACATATATGTCAAACATTTCCATCCCAGCTGCTAAGTTGGCAATGTATGTCAACTATGCTCCTGTCAAGAACACCTATCTCCAACTGCAATACATGCACACCGGTAAGCGTGACAGATTTACTCCTAATGCTTCAGGAGTATATAAGGAGGGTGAAGGTATCGTAAATCGTATCAACTTACTAAACCTTACTGCAGGCGTAAAGATGAAGGCTTGCGACTTAAGTTTGGCTGTATCCAACTTATTGAACTACACTTATTACACACCAGCATCTATGATGATGGCACGTAATGCAGAGTATGCACATGCTGATGGACGCAAGATAACACTCACTGCAGTGTTCAAGTATTAATGTTCAAACACTCGATATACTTATTCTCAGGTACTAAAAGGACATTATATAACAAGGTAAAGTTAGGTAAAGTTTACCTCTTATAATTATATAAGATACCCTTCTAAATACAGAAGCAGCCTAAAGTATATCGTAAACTATAAGCAGGGAAGACGGAATACAACAAGTATTCTACCGCTTCCCTGCTTTTCTTTTAGTTCTTCCGTTAAATGTGTAGATTATTAGTAGAATAAGATTAATCCACATACATGGTATGCTTTCATCCAATAAGATTGTTTTATAAAGACTCAACACCCAACAACCATCACCCAACACCGGTATAATTACCCTCAATTAAATGGTTTTACAAATAGGGGTAAACTACATGACAAATGTAATTAGGTGCGATGTCTATCCGTCTTATACAAACAACTTATTCCCTTATTAACCGAAGTTTGTAAATTATTTTCGTGCGATTCAAAACTAATATATGCTCTTTTGGGTTCTAAAAGACGCCTAATTGACTTGCAAAAGATGCCCTTTAAGACCCTTACTAACGCCCTTTTGAAGTCCAATTAAGCACCTTTTATTCTTCTACTTGGTAACTACCTGATTCTCTATTGATTGCAAATCTGATTCTCATATGTGTTTTTGCCGTCCTTTATAAATGTTTTACCCGAAGTTATGTAATGATTTTTCAAAACCTTATCTACAGATTTTCAAAGTCTTAAATGAAATAGTTTTCAATGTCAGAGAATGATAATAGAACAGATAGATGACTGTTTTAGCCATGTTTTTGTTTAATGAGTAACTTCGATTCATCCGTTTACGCAATACGAAAAGTGTCCACACATTTAACGGAAGAATCATTCTCTTACCTCTCAAAAACCTTATTTATCTCTTCACACCCTATTTACTACCAACGTATAGATAACCCTTCATTACTACATGAGAGGCACACTGTCAGGCATTTATACATCAGGAAGCCAATAGTTGCAACCCTACTCAAAGACCACTAACGCAGAATGCAACTATTAAAAAGTCATTAAACTTTTGACAGAAACGCATAATTACTTACTTTTGCAATACATATCAATTAATTCAACAAAACATTTATTATTATGAAAAAGAGTTTGTTCGTTAGCATAGTTATGCTCTTTGTAGGCATGACTGTCAATGCGCAGGATTACAAAAAACAGTCCTTTATACCAGAAGCAGCTATGCCAGATGCAGGTATCTACCTCCCAGCTCCACCTGACACAGCATCTTATCAATTTGATTATGACTTCCGTCAGTATTGGTGGGGTCGAAAGATGAGAGAGGACAAAGAACGTGCTGCACAGGCTAAGTTCGACGCCAACTTCGATGTTGATTCTGTTCTCGTAGGCTTTGCTCCATCTTTTGGTTTGCTTATCACACCAGAAAAGACACCAGAGACCTACAAACTCATGTGCATGATAGGTATTGATGGCAACCACGCTGTTGACCGTGCTAAAGCGAAATATATGCGTAAACGTCCGTTTGCACAATTCCATGAGCATACACTTCAACCACAGTTTGAGGCAGAGTTGATTAACAACGGCTCTTATCCTTCAGGTCATACCTGTCGCGGTTGGATATTCGGATTGACTTTGACAGAGCTGAATCCATCACGTGGCAACGAGATTATGAAGCATGCTTACGAGTATGGTCAGAGCCGAGTGATCTGTGGTTATCACTATCAGAGCGATGTTGATGCAGGTCGTCTTTGCGCAAGTGTAGGCTTTGCTGCCGTACAATCATCTGATGCTTTCCAAAAGCAAATGGCAAAGGCTAAGAAAGAAATAGCCAAGGTGCTTGCAACAAATAAGCATTAAAAAGCTAACAATTACTTTGTTATTTCATTGAAAAGTAGTAACTTTGCACCGCTTTTCGGCGTAACCGCTGATCGTGGAAGAGTCATGGATTACGTTACGTTGGAACGACAAACAATATTTAATTAATAGAAAAATGGATTTAATTAAAGTTGCTGAAGAAGCATTTGCAACCGGCAAGCAGTTCCCAGAGTTCAAGGCTGGTGACACTATCACTGTCGCTTACAAAATCGTCGAGGGTAACAAGCATCGTATTCAGCTCTACCGTGGCGTAGTTATCAAGATTTCTGGTCATGGTGAGAAGAAGCGTTTCACAGTTCGTAAGATGTCAGGCACCATTGGTGTTGAGCGTATCTTCCCAATCGAGTCACCAAACATCGATTCTATCGAGGTGAACAAGCGCGGTAAGGTTCGTCGTGCGAAACTCTACTACCTCCGTGAACTCACAGGTAAGGCTGCACGCATCAAGGAGAAGAGAACTGTTGTTGCAGAGAAGTAAGCCCTTGGAAATCCAAGAAAATAAAAGTCCGGAACTGTTGGTTTCGGGCTTTTTTATTTACCTATTAATAAGCATTCTTAGATATTCATTATTGATAAAGCTAACAAACGAAGGAGAGAAAGAGTTATCATATTGTGTCATCTAAAATGCCTTCTTATCAGTTTTTTGAGGGTAAAGATAAAACTTCTCACCATAAAAAACCATATAAATAATGTTGGGACATATGCTTTGCTTATCTTGTGATAGCTATCACTTATAGATAAACACATCATATGTCCCTACAATCCTTCAGAGATAACCTTTCAGAGAATTCCCCCTACTCAATCTCTCTACAGAGCAATTAATCTTCGTAATTCAACTTTGCATCATTTTCACCATGCAAAGCCGCATTTAAGTCTTTCCAATTCTGGAAACCAGCAAAGAGAGCCAGCCTGTCTAAAGTCTTTTTAGAAGGTTTTTCCTTCCCCTTGAAATAGCCAATAATTTTCTTCAATGAAGCCGATTCCAAGTGAATGTGATAAAGTGCTAACCTACTGGACAATCTTTCCAAGTCAGAAGCCAGTTCTCTGGGGATATTTGCCTTTTGACCAAGCTCCTCGATAATGGTTCTAAGCTTCTTTTTCATTTCTCATTCTTCACTATATATACTAACGTGGTACAAAAGTAATAAAAGAATAAGTAATTAAGTAATATTCAACGACTTTTCTTAAAGTTAAATATGTTAATTAAACTTGTAAACAAGGAGTGTAAATATAAATTACGTACTACGCTATATAAAATCGCTTTGAAATAGAAAATATGTATCAGTTATGGATAAGCAAAACCATAATCAAATAAACATTATTCAGGGTAACATAGCATCTCATTTACCACTTTCTATCCTCTTATAACCAGCCTATCACACAACATTTAGTGCTTCGCACATCATGTGTGAAGCGTTAGCACCCTATGTGCAAAGCATCAACACCACACGTGCGGACCATCCGCACAAAGACAGAAAAGCAATGAAACGATGCATATTTGAATACAAAACAAAAATAACAAGCGTCCTTTTATAAGGATAGAAATAGAATACTACCCATTACAAAAGGACGCTTATATTTCGTCATGTCAACCTAATAGCGCATCAGAAAGCGTATGCTATTAGGCAAATCAAACCAACTTACTTCACAGCAATGCACTCAATCTCAACAAGCGCACCCTTTGGCAAAGCCTTTACAGCGAATGCAGAACGTGCTGGATAAGGTTCCTTGAAGAACTCGGCATAAACTTCATTCATCGCAGCGAAGTTCTCCATATCAGAAAGGAATACTGTTGTCTTAACAACATGAGACAGGTCTACACCTGCAGAAGCCAACACGTTGCATACGTTAGTGAGCGACTGGCGAGTTTGTTCCTTCACACCACCCTCAACAAAAGCATTGGTAGCTGGGTCAATAGGAAGTGAACCAGATGCGAAAATAAAACCATTGGCTTCAATAGCCTGACTGTAAGGACCTACTGCAGCAGGTGCCTTGTCTGTGTGTAATGCTTGCATATCTTTAAGTAATTTAAAGGGATTAGAGGAGTCAGAGGGTATTCAGCCTGCGCTGGATAGCCCTCCCGCTCCAAAGATTGTTTTCTTTTCGAGTGTAAAAGTACTGATTTTCTTCAAAAGAAACAAACCAACACGCCTAATTTACTTAAAAACGACAAGCGTAACAGCGTATTCCATTATTTTTCCGTATCTTTGCACTACCAATTTACATATACCACATAAGTTATATGAAAGAATTAGCTCTTAAGTACGGATGCAATCCGAACCAAAAGCCTTCACGTATCTATATGGAGGAAGGCGAACTCCCAATCACAGTTCTCAGTGGTCGTCCCGGCTACATTAACTTTCTTGATGCGCTCAACAGCTGGCAACTCGTTAAAGAGTTGAAGGCCGCTACTGGTCTGCCTGCAGCTGCATCGTTCAAGCATGTCAGCCCAGCTGGTGCTGCAGTGGGTCTTCCTTTGAGTGATACTCTCAAGAAGATTTACTTCGTCGATGATGTTGACTTCGAGCTTACACCGCTTGCCAGCGCCTATGCACGTGCTCGCGGAGCCGACCGTATGTGTTCTTATGGCGACTTCTGTGCGCTCAGTGACACCTGCGATAAGGAGACAGCGTTGCTGATTAAGCGTGAAGTTAGCGATGGTGTTATCGCACCTGACTATACTCCAGAGGCTTTAGAAATTCTGAAGGATAAGCGTAAGGGTGCATACAATGTCATTAAGATTGACCCTAACTATGTGCCTGCTCCTATCGAGAAGAAGCAAGTTTTCGGTATTACATTTGAACAGGGCCGCAACGAGGTGAAACTTGATGACCCCACACTCTTCGAGAACATCCCTACAAAGAACAAGACATTCACTGAGAATGCTAAGCGTGATCTCATCATTGCCTTGATTACATTGAAGTATACACAGAGTAACTCTGTTTGCTATGTGAAGGACGGACAGGCGATTGGTATTGGTGCTGGACAGCAGAGTCGTATCCACTGCACCCGCTTAGCTGGTAGTAAGGCTGACGAATGGTGGTTGCGCCAGTGTCCAAAGGTTATGAATCTTCCATTTAAGAAGGGTATTCGCCGTGCTGATAGAGATAACACAATTAACATCTACATTTCTGATGAGTATGAAGATGTGCTGCAGGATGGTGTATGGCAGCAGTTCTTCACAGAATGCCCAGAGCCTCTGACACGTGAGGAACGTAAGGAGTGGATTGCCAAGAATACGGGTGTTGCACTCGGTTCTGATGCATTCTTCCCATTTGGCGACAACATTGAGCGTGCGCATAAGAGTGGTGTAGAATATATAGCACAGGCTGGTGGAAGTATTCGTGACGACCATGTTATTGACACTTGTGACAAATACAACATCGCAATGGCATTTACTGGCGTTCGTTTATTCCATCATTAAAAAGATTGTATATGAGTGATATTGACGATATTATTGAAACCGGAATGGTCTTTCGGGGTGCCTCGAAACCCAAAACCGATGATGGCAAGGTGAAAACCAAAGCCAAGAAAAAGAAGTATATTACTGGTGCACACGGCTCTGGCAGTGCAAAGCAGAAGGCTAAATACCGTCAGCAACGTGCTAACCGACACAAGTAAAGAAAACAACGAACGCCCTCATTTCCCAAGTTCCCTTTGATAGGGACGGACAAATGAGGGCATTTTTTGTTGATTTAATATACTAAGTCACTAATAATAAAGGGTTAACTGCAAAGGAAAAGAAATCCTATTTGATAAATCTATTAACACAAACACGATTAAAATCACAGTCCTTTGCGAATTATTTTCACGAAAATAAAGATTTATCTTCATGAAAGAAAATATTTATTTTCACGACAAGAAATATTTATTTACGTGAAAATAATTCTATGATAAGCATAAATAAACTACTAATGGAAAGTAATTACAAGGTTAAGAAGTAAATTATCTTCTTAATAAACAACTTCATTACAAAATAAGAATATCACTACAAATAATTAAACATTTAGCTTTCTATTCTACTTTCCTCATACCAGCACTTCCATAAACTTACACCCTAATATAACAAGCATAACAACACTTCATTCACAATCTTTTGTTAACTCAGAAACAGCACCACCATATATTTCTATTAGAAATATTTTGTTTTTCTTCATTTTTCTTTATATCTTTGCACATATGATTCTTTCCTAATCACTATATGTACTTTACATGCTGTTAAAGCTACTCTGAAATAGCAGAGGAAGAATAAATTATATCTAGAAACAATAACTATTATAAACCATATAATCTCACAGCTAAATGGCAAATGACATCATTATTAATGTAAAAGATTTACAGCCCAAAGAGAACTATGAGGATGTATATTCTGATTTTTCTTTACCATCTTTAATCCGACCAATAATGAGTGACAAGACGGAGAGCATTATTAAAATGTTCTTTGATACTATACACTTAGGTAGTATATATGAGCAATTAAATCAAAACGAATATTTTCTTAGCTTTACTGAAAAAGTAGAAGCGGGATTAAGAACAGGAAAATATACTCTTGACATGAGAAAAGATGGCTCTGGACTTACTCCAACAGCTCGCGGAGAAAATGGATTCGTAGAACAAGGAGTTGTAAAGAAAGGGACTGATAGTTCAGCTTTATCCCAAGCAATGAGTAACTATGCCATGTATGCCATTCTGCAGCAAATATCAGCTAGACTAGAAGAAGTCGATCAAAAAGTTGATATAATTCGTGAAGGACAAGCAACAGACCGTATTGGAAATATTATCGGTGCCTTTAGAGCTTATGTCATAGCTTATCCAACATTCTTAAACGAACAGGAAAAAAGAAATGCTTCTTTTGAAGTATACAAAACTATCAGCCAAGGTTTACATCAAATGCATTTTGAACTTGACACTATAGCCAAATATCTTGATGATGCACCTACAAGCTATGCAGATATCGGGCTTCAGTTGCTTAACCCGTTTAACTATGTAGCAGATAAGAAAGAAAGGTTATATCATACACTTGTATATGGCTTATACAAATACTATAATATGATTAAACTTTCTGATATCATTCTTTTAGATCGTGGCGCAAATGAAAATGTTATATCAAGAAATCACGAAGCTATTGAGTCGTTTTGCACTAGGGTCTTGAATAAGGAGTTAGACGAAAAAGCTAAGTTCTTAACAGGAGGAAACATAAAAGATTACTTAGATATCCAATATAACATCTGTGAATATAATGATCAGATACAAAAAGTACTAATTCCTGCATATAACGAAGCATTAAACCTTGAAATAAAAGTTGATTCTGCAACAATTAAAAAAATAATGAACAATGGAAAATAAAAAGAAACTTCGACCTGCACAAGTAGAGAAAGTAATAAAAGGAACCCTCACTGCAGCTTTAACAACAATAATATTAATTTTTATTCGTAGAAAAAAGTAAAAAAGAAAGAGAGGTTATTATTCTTCCTTTTCAATTTACTATAATAAATATTAGGAATGTAATAACCTCCTTTTGCTCTACTTAGTAGCTTTATCAAATATAAAGTACCGATAACTTATTTCAAGGCTATACCTGTGTAAATAGTGCCGAATCCTTCTTTAAGAATACGTGCTGAGAAGAAATCGGAAGCATTATCATAGGTGCAAATACCAGACTGAAGAATATTAGCTGCTGGCACACCAAGTTCTTCTAATTGAAGTTGATTGCAGAGCGGAAGGTTGATATGCCATTTCTCATACATACGTGCAATGCGTTCCATAGGAAAACCTGCAGCCGAAAAAGCATCATAAACCTCCTGACCTACCTCAAAGTTCTTCAGCGAAATACAAGGACCAACAACCGCCTTGAGTTCTTTTGGGTCAGTATCATATAGTTCTGTCATCTTGCGAAGTGTGTGCTGTGCGATACGCTGCACCGTACCACGCCAACCGGCATGGGCTGCACCAATGGCATGATGAACAGGGTCATAAAAAAGAATAGGAACACAATCAGCAGTATGAACACCGATGCAGACGTTACGACAATCGGTAACGACAGCATCTTTTCCCTCTTCCATCTCGTACTGCTCAGCAGCTGAAAGATGAAAAAACTCATCCGTCACAATCAGACAATGTGTCTCGTGTATCTGATGTAGACGGATAACCTTATCCACCTGAACACCAATCTCTGCTGCTACAGCCTGCAGATTCTCAGCTACAGCAGATGGTTCATCACCCCGATGTGGGTTGATGTTGAGTGTAGCAAGCTTTCCCTTGCTAACTCCGCCATGACGGGTAGTGCTAAAGCTGACTACCTCATCGGCAAGATTAAAGTAATGTAGAACAGGCTTAATCATTCGTATATTCAAAATCTTCGAGGTCTTCTACCTCATCCAATTCGTCTATACCCACCTCTTCAACATCATCAATATCAGCGTCCTCAGCCGCTAACTCGGCAGCAAAACGCGACATATCCTTGTCACGATGAACCAGTGTATCTTCTGAAAGAATACTTTGCAGCTTATTGCTCTCTGCATTAAGTTCTTTCCAAAGAATATCCTTCAAGTCATCAATCCCCTGTCCTGTAACAGCTGATATGAAGACAACAGGAAGGTCTGTTGGCAACGTTTCACGCAGCATCTCAATGAGTTCATCATCAAGAAGGTCGCACTTCGTTACCGCTAAGACACGATGTTTGTCGAGCATCTCTGGATTAAACTGCTGCAACTCGTTTAGTAACACCTCGTATTCGCGCTTGATATCGTCGGTGTCTCCTGGTACCATAAAAAGCAGAAGAGAGTTTCGTTCGATATGACGGAGGAAACGTAAGCCGAGTCCCTTACCTTCACTGGCTCCTTCGATAATACCAGGAATATCAGCCATAACGAAACTTTGGTTATCACGATAGCTGACAATACCTAACGATGGTTCCATCGTTGTGAAAGGATAGTTGGCTATCTTTGGCTTTGCACTTGAGAGAGAAGACAGCAAAGTAGACTTACCTGCATTTGGGAAGCCCACCAAACCGACATCAGCTAACAGCTTCAACTCAAGAATAACAGTCATCTCCTGCATTGGTTCACCTGGTTGTGCATAGCGTGGAGCCTGATTCGTCGCTGTACGGAACTGGAAATTGCCCAATCCACCACGTCCACCTTTCAACAGTAACACCGTCTGTCCGTCATGCATGACATCGCAAACATACTTGCCAGTTTCGGCATCATAGGCAACAGTACCACAAGGAACATCAATATAAATATCCTTACCATCTGTACCATGACACTTATCACGACCGCCATTACCTCCATGTTCCGCATAGATATGACGCTGAAACTTCAAGTGCAACAGCGTCCAATAATTGTGGTTACCACGCAAGTAAACACTTCCACCCTTACCACCATCGCCACCATCTGGTCCGCCATTAGGGTTATACTTCACATGACGAAGGTGCATGGAACCTCTACCACCCTTACCAGAGCGGCAGTATATCTTTACATAATCTACAAAATTACTTTCCATCTTTAAACTTTGAATTTTGAACTTTGACCTTTATGATTTGTACTGTAACTTGAAATATTATTGATTAAGAGAAGAACGAGTTGCCTTAACTATTTTTGTCAAGACCGCTTGAATCTTATGACAATCATCTGATAAAGATTTATACTCACTCTCACTAATATATTCTGCTTCCCTTAATAAATCAATCCAATAGTTTGACTCTGTTGCTTCTTTCAAAGCGATATTCATCTTACTACAGAAGTCTTCACGACTTTGTCCGTTCTTTCCTTCATGAACATTAGCCCCAATACTCGTCCCAGAACGCAGAAGTTGCTTTGACAGGACATACTCCTTATGCTCATTTGTCAGGTATTTATATAACCGTACAACCCTTAGTGCAAAACTTTTTGATAAGATATAGATATCATTCTCTACGATTTTTCTCTCCAACATACGGTACAAATCATAAAGTTCAAAGTTCAAACCTCAAAGGTCAAAGGTCTACAGAGCGTCAATAACAGACTCAATACGTGCGAAAATATCTTCTACAGTACCAAGACCCTCAACATGGTGGTGAATATTCTCACCCTTATACCAGTCAATTAATGGAGAAGTCTGGTTGTTGTAAACATTGAGGCGCTTCTTAATTGTTTCCTCGTTGTCATCAGAACGACCGCTCTGCTGACCACGGAGAAGCAGACGATTCATCAACTCATCCTCTGGAACAAAGAGTTCAACCATAGCTGCCACATTGTGACCACGCTCAGCCAACATCTTCTTCAAAGCCTCTGCTTGTGGGATTGTACGTGGGAAACCATCGAAGATTACACCCTTATGATCCTTGCCAAAGCTATCGTATACGCTTGCAAGAATATCTATCATCAACTCATCAGGAATGAGCTGACCATTGTCAATGTATCCTTTTGCAGTCTTACCAAGTTCTGTACCATTCTTAATTTCATTACGAAGTACGTCACCTGTTGAGATATGACCGAAGCCATACTTCTCAATCATCTTGTCGCTCTGAGTGCCTTTACCAGCACCTGGCGCACCAAAAATTACAATATTCTTCATTATTCTTGTACTAAAGTATAAATATCTCTCAAATTACGACCCTCCTGGTCATAGTCAAGTCCATAGCCAACAATGAAGTCATTTGGGATTTCCATTGCTGCATACTCGATGTTCAAAGGAACAGTAAGCTTACCTGGCTTCAAAAGTAAAGTTGTAATATGCAGACCAGCAGGCTCGCGTGTACCAAGCGTTTCGAGCATACGCTTCATAGTTGCACCTGTATCAACAATATCCTCTACAATGATAACTTCTCTGCCACGGATATCTTCGTTCAAACCGATAATCTCCTTAATCGTACCCGTTGAGGTAACACCTTGGTAAGAAGCCAACTTAACAAAGGAAATCTCACATGGGATAGTGATATGCTTCATCAAGTCAGAGGCATACATGAACGAACCATTCAACACCGCAAGAAAGAGCGGAGTCTTACCTTCAAAATCCTTGTTTATACGATCTGCTACCAGCTTTACTCTTTCCAAAATCTCGGCTTCAGGAATAGAAGTCTCAAACGTTTTGTCCTTAATTGTTACTCGACTCATTCTTCATTATTTATAATTTAGCGCAAAATTACGAAAATAATACCAAACTATCCGCATTTATTTTGTAAATTTGCCATCGTTATGAAGATATTTACAAGTGCCCAGATTCACGAACTGGACAGATACACTATAGAACACGAACCAATCAAGTCGATTGATTTGATGGAGCGTGCAGCAAAAGCCATTACTCGTGCTATCACTGAGGAGTGGTCGACACATACGCCTATTGTTGTCTTTGCAGGACCTGGCAACAATGGTGGTGATGCCCTTGCTGTGGCACGTTTGCTGATAAATGAGGGATATAAAGTGAATACTTTCCTTTTTAATATTACCAATCATTTATCAGAAGACTGTGTAACAAACCGCCAACGTTTGCTCGACAGCAAGCATGCAAAGGATTTTACAGAAATCACTGCGAAGTTTGACCCACCTGAATTAACAGCAGACACATTGGTGATTGATGGTTTGTTTGGCTCTGGACTCAACAAACCATTGGCTGGCGGTTTTGCCTCATTAGTGAAATATATCAATCAAAGTCCTGCTAAGATTGTGAGTATTGACGTTCCATCTGGTTTGATGGCGGAGGACAATACATATAACGTACGTGCGAATATCATTCACGCTACCCTCACATTAACCCTCCACGAGCGCAAATTATCCTTCCTTTTCGCTGACGCACAGCAGTTTATTGGTAGGCTAAAGGTACTTGATATCCGTCTGAATCAGGAGTTTATTCAGAAGACAGAAGCACAATATTACCTATTAGAAGAGAACGATATTCGTTCGCGTTTACTCCATCGTGATGACTTTTCACACAAAGGTGATATGGGTAATGCACTTATCATCGCAGGTAGCTACGGTATGTCGGGAGCAGCTATCCTTGCAACTCGTGCCTGTCTACGCAGCGGTGTGGGTAAGGTTACGGTGCATACTCCTAAAAAGAACTACGATATCATGCAGATATCCGTTCCTGAAGCTATCCTACAAATGGACCACGAGGAAACAGCTTTTACCGAAGCGGTTGATACAGATGATTTCGACGCACTTGCAATAGGTCCAGGATTAGGCAGACAGGAGCCTACTGCCATTGCGATGATAGCCCAGATAAGACGCGCACAATGTCCTATTGTTGCCGATGCTGATACCTTGAATATTCTTGCAAGCCATCGTGCATGGATGCAACAACTACCAAAGGGAATCATTATGACGCCTCACGCAAAGGAACTCGACCGTCTTACAGGCTCTCCTGCTAATGCTGACTATGAGCGTCTCCATCGTACACGTGAGTTAGCAAAGTCTTTACAGGCTTATATCATCCTTAAGGGACATAACAGTGCACTCTGCCTACCTAATGGCAACGTTATCTTTAACTCAACAGGTAACAGTGGCATGGCAACAGCTGGTAGTGGTGATGTACTCACTGGTATCATCACAGCCCTCCTTGCTCGTGGTTATCACCAACAGAACGCTTGTATGGTTGGAATGTACCTCCATGGTCTTGCTGGCGACTTAGCAGCGAAAGAATTAGGTAAGGAAAGCCTTGTTGCAGGAGACATTATCAACTTTCTCCCTGAAGCTTTCAAGCTTTTGGACGATTGATAAAACCTTCCTATTCCAGCTATTGTTGATAGGTAATAAAGCCATCCAAGTATAAGCAACAGCCCCACATGGTTCTCACCATGTGGGGCTGTTGCTGTTCTCTGTCCCAACCTACGAGGCGATGCCTCGTAGAAAGCGGTACAAAAGAAAAGCGGCAGTTCCCTTAAGGAAGCTGCCGCTAATGTTTTATTTAGTCAAGCCGACCTCAACAAATGATTAGTCGAGGTTAGCAAGCTTGTTCTCAGAACCAAGAACGTCTGTAATCTTGTGCTTGTAAAGATCCTCCATGTACTCACGAGCCTTACCACAGTACTGACGTGGGTCGAAGTACTCTGGGTGCTCATCAAATGTCTGGCGAACACCTGCAGTGAATGCAAGACGAGAGTCAGAGTCGATGTTAATCTTACAAACAGCACTCTTAGCTGCCTGACGGAGCTGCTCCTCTGGGATACCTACAGCGTTTGGCATCTTACCACCATGCTCGTTGATGATATCAACATACTCCTGAGGAACTGAAGAAGAACCGTGGAGAACGATTGGGAAACCTGGGAGCTGCTTCTCGATAGCTGCAAGAACATCGAATGCCAATGGAGGAGGAACAAGACGACCAGTCTTTGGGTCACGTGTACACTGCTCTGGAGTGAACTTGTAAGCACCGTGAGAAGTACCGATAGAGATAGCCAAAGAGTCGCAACCTGTACGAGTAGCGAAATCAACAACCTCCTCTGGCTTTGTATAGTGAGAAACCTCAGCTACAACGTCATCCTCAACACCAGCAAGTACACCGAGCTCAGCCTCAACTGTTACGTCGAACTGGTGAGCATACTCAACAACCTTCTTTGTCAAAGCGATATTCTCCTCATATGGAAGAGAAGAACCGTCGATCATTACAGAAGAGAAACCGAAGTCTACACAGCTCTTGCAAGTCTCGAAGCTATCACCATGATCAAGGTGAAGTGCAATCTCTGGATGGTGACAACCCAACTCCTTAGCATACTCTACTGCACCCTCTGCGAGGTAACGGAGAAGAGTCTGGTTAGCATACTTACGGGCACCCTTAGAAACCTGAAGGATAACTGGTGATCTCAAATCAGAAGAAGCCTTGATGATAGCCTGAAGCTGCTCGAGGTTATTAAAGTTGAATGCTGGAATAGCATAACCGCCTTTGATTGCTCTCTTGAACATCTCACGTGTGTTCACGAGACCTAATTTCTTGTAATCTACTACCATAATTTCTTTTATCTTTTAAAATTAATAAGTCTATACCTATTTACACATGCAAAAGTACGGTTTTATTTTCTGATAGCCAAAACATACCACACATTTAATAATCCTAAAGTGTTAAAATCCGTAATAAAAGACAATAGTTTTTGGAATAAAAGACAATTAGGCTTATTAGACATGACTGCCTAATAAGCCTAATCAAACATTTATCTGATAAATGAATTACTTCTCAGCTGGTTCAATAACACGCCAAATTACTGATGCGAGTGCACCACCAGCAAATGGACCTACGATAAAGATCCAAAGATTGCTCAATGCTGTTGCAGGACCGCCTGCAAGCTGTGCGAAGATAGCAGGACCAAAGGAACGTGCTGGGTTTACAGATGTACCTGTATAACGGATACATACAAGGTGAACAAGGATAAGTGACAAGCCGATTGCCAAACCTGCAAACTTACCTGTCGTGCCGTTAGTCTTTGAAGTTGCACCCAATACAACGAGTACAAACACACAAGTAAAGATAATCTCTGCGAGCAAACCACTTGCTACACTAATACCATCTTGCAAACCATTTGCACCTAAGCCAGCACCTGCAGTAGCAAAACCGCTACCTGCGTTGGTTACAAGAAGGAACAACAAAGCTGCGCCAATCAAGCCACCAATAAACTGGAACAACATGTACATAGCACAATCCTTTGCACTCATACGACCGCTCAAGAATACACCGAGTGTAATTGCTGGGTTGATGTGGCAACCTGAGATACCACCAATAGCGTAAGCCATTGCTACGACAGAAAGACCAAATGCCATTGCTGTACCAACTACTGCAGCCTGATTGTTTACTGGGTCACAACCCAAAGACACTGCTGCACCACATCCCATGAGGACTAATACCATTGTACCGATCATTTCGGCTAAATACTTCTTCATAACTCTCTACAATTAATTAATATTATTCTTTTAGTTTAAAACGCCTTTGAAACGGTTAATTCTCCATACAAACGTAAACGTTCACGATTTATTGTATCTACCTTGCACTTTTTAAAACTTATTATTTTATATCAATCAAAACGCTGTCTTTAATCCATAAAAAGCCGTACCTTTGCAGATAGATTAATATTACTTGACAATGATGAGTCGTCACCCACAAGGGAGATTACAATGGACAAAATATTAAAACAACATGAAGTATAAGATGATTGTGCTCGATTTGGATGGCACACTGACCAATAATAAAAAGGAAATTACCCCACGTACAAAACAAGCTCTCATGCAAGCACAGGCTGCAGGGGTACACGTAGTTTTGGCATCTGGACGACCTACATACGGCATCGTCCCTTTAGCTGAGGAATTGAAACTGAAAGATAATAGTGGGTATATCCTTGCTTTCAATGGAGGAAAGATTATCGACTGCACCAACAACGAAGTTCTTTTTGAACAGAAGTTAGACGAACAGCTTGTACCAATCCTCTTTCAAGAAGCCAAAAAAGCAGGAATGGAAATCCTAACCTATCAAGGTGAGGGTATTGCTGCTACTAATAAAGATGACGAATACGTACAACACGAGGCTTTTATCAACAAGATGCCTGTTACGCAATATGACGATTTCCTCAATCAGTTGGTCTATCCTATCAACAAATGCCTGATTGTTGGCGCCCCTACCCCTCTCCACAAGTTGGAGATAAGATTAGCCAAAGAGTTGGAAGGAAAGATGGATGTATATCGTTCTGCCGACTTCTTCCTTGAATGTGTACCACTCGGTATTGACAAGGCGCGCTCTCTCGACCGCCTTATCTCATCGCTCCGTATCAGCCGTGAAGAGGTTATTGCCTGTGGTGATGGTTATAACGACCTTAGCATGATTCGCTTTGCTGGACTTGGCATTGCTATGGCAAACGCTGCAAAAGACATTCAGAGTGAGGCTGACTTCGTCACCTTGTCAAATGAAGAAGATGGTGTTGCACACGTCATTGAACGCTTTATTCTCTCACAAGAGAACATGAATTAAGAGGATGTCTTCTACGAACAACTCATCTGCTTATTAGTCGGATTATAAACTATTTTCACACAGCTCAAAACCAATACATGCTCTTTTAGCTTCTAAAAGACGCCTAATTGGCTTGCAAAAGGTGCCCTTTGGGAGTCTAAGTAACGCCCTTTTGAAGTCCAATTAAGCACCTTTTACTTTACGGTTTTGTAACTAATTGAATACATGACACTTACAAGAGCAACAAAAATAGCCGTTTTTACCCTAAAAATAAGGTAAAAACGGCTATTGGATTGTAAATAAATTTCTAAACGAACAAGCGTTTAAACTACGATCTGAAAGGGGTGTCACTCAAATACGATTGGGGTTTAAGATTCCTTTCAACAAGAATGTAGCATTCTGATTACGTGCTACTCCCTTTGTAATCTTATACGAATAAGTGATATCCTCGCCTAACTCGATCTCAAAACAATAATTATGAAAACGCCCTGCGTATTCCTCTTCCATCTTTGAAAGTTCAAGGTCGTGAGTAGCAATAACGCCTGTTACATTGCGTTCGGCAATATACTGCAAGAAAAGACGAGAGCCATTCAACTTATCGAGAGAGTTTGTTCCCTTCAAAATCTCGTCCAAAATAATCAGACTTGGTACATCATCACGCAACGAGCCTAACAACTGCTTCAAACGAAGTAGCTCTGCATTGAAATAAGAGATGCCATGAGTGAGATCGTCTGTGGTGCGCATACTCGTAAAGAGATGGAATACTGAGACCTTCAACTGCTTAGCAAAGACCGGCAAACCATTCATCGCCAAGAGGTAATTTATACCCAACGAGCGCAGGAAAGTACTCTTACCTGCCATATTCGCACCCGTAACAATATAATACTCATGATCATGGATTGTGAAGTCGTTTGCAACAGCCTTCTCGCCAAGGAAGGGATGATAAAGATTTTTCGCCTCATAAACTACCTTATTCTCCTCGCTGATTTCTGCCTGTACTGCCCTATCTTCATTCAATCGGAAGTTACCCATTGACACCAAAGCATCAAAGAGATTTAGACTATCTATCCACTCATTCGTGCGCTGCTCATAAGTATGTTGCCAACGAAGGAAGAGTCTTACGATAGTAATGTCAATCAAAGCAAAGCTATTGAAGACAAAGACACCCACCTCGTTACTTCTGTTATCAATCTTTTGTAAGATAAGTTCTAACTGTTCGAAAGACTCCTCTGCACCCGCAAGTTTCTGTTTCAAAGCTTGTAGTTCGGCAGACTTAAACTCAGTCTTATTAACCAATTTCAATACACGTAAGTAGCCATCTACCTGCGTATGTACCTTTGCTATCAGTTCAGAAATGACACGCATGTGCTTATGCCCACAAAGAAAAGAGAACATAAAGTTAAATATTCCCCACCATACAGGTAATAAAAAAGGAACCAATCCCACAATGGAAAGCACAATACTCACATAGAAACCAAGTAAATCTGCATAACAGAAATAACATAAAAGAGAGCTATGAAAAAACTTTGGAAAACTCTGGCAATGAACATCCGTCAATGCTTTCAGCACTTCTTCCGTATTGATTCGTTCCTTTACACCTAAAGATTTGAATTCTGACAAGAATGGTTCTGCTTTCCCTAATTCGTCAACAGAAGCCATTCGTTGACGTATCTGCCCAACAAGTACCTCCCTCTTTGCACTGCCCCATTCCGTAGACAGACAGGCTGCCAACTGGTCACTACCACCAGTTGAGATAGTGCGGTTCATCCTTTGAAACAGAGAACCTATACCAAAGACATCCATATCAAAGGTATAAGAATGTTGCGGACTGACATATTGCCCGCCAGCTTCAAAGCCTGAATAGTCACCTTTCTGATAGGCTATCTCGTTTTGGTAGACCAGCAATAAAGCCTCCCCTTTATTTATCTTTCGGTCGTTCAACACGTCACGACGACGAATGTAAAGATAAAACAATAATGCAGCTAAGGCACAGAAAAGTGTCCAAGCTGCATTATCCAATAAGGTGTAGAGAACTACAAAACCAATAGCTACCAAAAAAGAACCGATTTCTGTCAGGATAAAAACACGACTACGGTTACGGAGAGAAACGAGCGTTTTGCTCGTCTCTTCTGCTTTATGCTGATACAAATCAGTCAAATCTTTATTCATACGTAAACAAATATAATATTCAAGGGGTACTAATCCGTCACCACCTCTTTGCTCACACGACCATCGCTGTACTTCACTATGTTGATTCCCTTTTGTGGAGTCGTGATACGTCGACCGTCAAGTGTGTAGCGCTCAGCCTCAACAGCTGTGCGAGTTCCTTCTGAAACAGAAGAGATGCCAGTAGTCTTAAACTCTGAAATACTGCACTTAGCAGCGTTCTCTATTTTACCAGTATTCGTATTAATCAGCAGAACACAGACACGTAGATTTTCCTTCTTCTGTATGACGTTCTTACTTTTAATATTCTTAAAGACATACGTGTGACTCTGTGCTTCATCTGCCTTAATCGGTGCTTTAAGGTGACCTGTTCGAGCAGTCATTACTCCATCTGCAGCAATAGCTACAAAGTTGTTCTCAAGATTATAAATAGTTCCAGGCGCATTGACAAAATAATCGAGTTCATCTGATATGCCATAAAACTGCGTACGATTATTATAAAAGTTAGCTTGTTTCCAGTTGTGGCTTGACATTCCATCCTCTGTCAACACGTAAGCGAAGCCATAAGGAGCTTCTTCTCGGTTCAGCCGGAAGGTTACAGTGGGGGTTACTGTGATATTATTCTTCTCCTTGTCCCACATTGCTGACACTTCTATATCCATATAAGCACCTTTTGATCGTTCCGTTTCAAACTCTGTTTGTGCTATATAAGACCCAAGCGTTAGGTCTCTATTCATAGTCAATGAAGGACGACTCTTGTATTCTGCAGCTTTCCAAGCATAGTCCTCACAGTTTAAAGGTTCATAACCACGTCCCGTATGAATAGCAATACCTATGAAATCATCACCATACTTATGTGCAAGATTCTCCATTAATGCTATACCACGTGGACAGTATTGGCACCACATTCCAGTGTACTCTTCAACGACAACTCTCCTATGAGCCACCTTAGTAACAGTTACTCTCGGAAGCGAAGCATAGTTGATTGTTGCATTATTCCGTTCTCCATTTACTTTCGTAATCGTGAAAATAAGATCATTTTCACCTAACTCTGTATATGGTGGAACATCAACTTCTATCGTAGTATCATCATAACGACCCAATGCTTGGGGCAGAACATAGTGCTTTGAATCTATTTCTTGCCCATTAAAAGAAAGTGTATAATCGAAGTTTCGGACAATAGTTCTACCGTAATTGGAAACTGTCATCCTTCCCTTTACAGTCTTTGCCGAGAGAGGAACATATACCTTCTGCCCTGCAGCAGCAATAAGACTATGGTCTTGTGCATTAACGTTTACCGCATAACAGATGACTGCGATAAACGTAAGAAACTGTATATAAAACTTACTTAACATATCAGATTATGGTTATTAAAGGTGTATGTTCAGCGAACAACGTACTTCTTTGTAGAGGCAACGCCCTTCTGCTTTACGATATAAATACCCTTAGAAAGATTTGACAAAGACGTAATTTGCTTATGTAACAACACACCCTGAGTATTGTAAACATCAAATGTAAGACCCTTCTGCGATGCTACCGAAGCAATACCTGCTGCATTAGTATCAAACTTAATAGTAATCGATGGGCCTTCCTTCTCTTGCTCAGAACCAAATTCTTTTACTTTAAGTTTAAGCGTTATTGAGCAGTTCTCGAATTCTCCATAGAAGTGTTCTATGTCAATAGCTTCCTTATCTGAACCAACAGAAAAAAGCTTATCACCAACCTCGTAACTACCTATTTCTGAATTATTAGTACACTTTTCAAACGCACAAACCTGCACTTCGCCTTCATCTATATTGTTAATGATATAGGAAAGACTTACATTTAAAGACTTATCCGACTTGTTTTGAAGATGCACTTTTCCTACTATTTTATTCCCTTCAAAAGGAAATTCGGATGGAACAGCCTTATTCAAGACAACTACTGTACCGTTAGGAATAACTCTACCTTGCTCATCGAGGAAGGCAACATCATTAGAACTTGTCTGTGCCTGTGCACTAACAAAAAGACTGGTCAGCAGACCAATAAACACGAGTAAACGTAATTTCATATTGATTTTTTTATAATTATATTCTTAATTGATGATGATTCATTGCTTAGAGCGAAACCTTTCGGCGTACAGCCTGCAATACTCCGCTATCATTATAGAAGAAACCTACTATCCATGCGTTCTTTGGAACAATACCTTCTGGGAGTGTATATGTTGTTTTCTCCTTATGAATACCCTTTGTAGAGAGCATTAATTCCGTCCCCCACTCGCCATTAATAGCAGCACGGAACACATGATTATGTACATATTCTTTCTCCACTTTATTGTTTGGAAACATCTGTGGAGCAACGATACTATCCTCAACTAACCACAACTGTAGCTTCCCTTTCACATCATCAGCTAAGGTTTTCAAGTCGGTTTCAATCTCCACCTGATGTGTAGTTGCCTCATACTGGCATTTAAGATCTATACCTATGGTTGTTGTTTGAGCGAACTCATCATAGATTCGTCCTGCCCAAGTATCTTTAGAAAGCACACCTCCACGACGATTGATAATGGCTTTTGGCACATTTGGAACTGCCCAATACTTATAATAGACATCACCCACATCAGTGCGCAAACCAACGAACCCAGTCCCACTCTTGATTGCGAGTGGACCCGCATGAAAGGCAACAGCAATCAGTTTGTCTGCACCATAAAGCTTTTGCTGCTCTGCTATCGCTTCTGAAGCAGCTGGACAGAAGATGCAACGCTGTCCTGTGAAATCCTCTACCAGTACATTCCGCTGAACAGTAGCAGCCGGAACCTCTATCAGTCGCTCGTCAGATCCAACCGAATCGCAGCCTGTCAAAAGCGCAACCACAGCTAAAAGAGATATATAAAAACTTTTCATTTCCTATCAGAAGTTATAATTATAAGAGAGGGTCAAACCCTTTGTTGCTGGGATATAACGACATACGCCACCCGAACAGTTGAAGCCTGCACGTGTCCGACCATAGCCTAATTGCAAGCGATGAGCACCACCACTATAGGTTACATAACCTTGGTAGTAATGCACCCGAGTATTACCAACATTATAAAGGTCACTCAATGTGAACATCCAATGCGGTGCAAGCGACAGTTCACCCAATCCAAACAACCAGTCCTTGTCGCCGTCTTTCGATGCAAGATACTGTGCCTCTACACGCAATGTTGTGTTAGGCGCAAGCTTTTGTTTGACATCTGCCACAAAGATATGCGAATTAAGCATTCCTCCATGTCCTTCGAGTAGCATCTGATTGTAACGCTGATACATATACATCAGATTGAGTTTCGTATCTTTAGCAAGTCGCTTTTCCAACTGTATATCAATATCTTGATAATAGGTAGCGTCTCCCCATGCCCAGAACGGACTGCCATAACCATCTGTTCCGATGTCACCTGCACCATTCTTACGCACGGAATGGACATGTGAGAAGTTCACCTTTGCTGTCATTCCATACTTACCACCTAACAAAGAACCCTTTTTAAAGGTATAAGCTACAGCTGCTTGATATGCCCATTCACCCTCTGGACGTGTGGCATAAGGATAAAGTGCTGCCAAAGTATAGGTATGCTCCATCGTGAATGGGGGCAGATGATTGATGAAAGAGGAGATTCCCTCCATTCCTCTACGGCTTCGGAAACCCATATTTGTACTACGCTTTGCCTGTAGAAGCAGACTCATTCCACGCTTTGAATAGGAACCAGAGAGCATTGCTACATAACCATTACGATAGATATAGCCATTATCATGGGAAGGATCCTGCGACTTCATTGCCACCTCTGCCAATATATTGAACGAGCGATGTTGCACACGTAGACGCATATCAAAGGCATTGACATTAAGTGGAAGGCGCAAACGATGGGTTGGATCAACCATTACCACCTCGTCTCGCTCATGTTTATTAAGATAGGAAGCACCAAACATTAGATAGGTGTTATGCTGTTGTAGGGACTTAAACAACTCATCAATATTCCATTCAACATCAGCCCCAGTCATCCAACTCTTGTTATAACTCCAATATCTACGCTGCCGACCCGTTAGCACTTTCACTGCAACACCAGCACAAGGTTGATAGTTCAGCCGCGCACCTTGTAGGGAATTATCAATTCCCAAGCTGCGTTCTTCATACGAACGGAGAATAAAACCAGAGCCAAACTGCTCGTAGAAGCTACCCAAGGTAAGTTCCGCATTCTTGTAACGACCTTTCAAGTAAGCGTAAGGAACACCCCAACCCTTAAAGTCACTCTCGTATCCAGGAAGCGGATGCTTCAAATACTCCAGTCTTGCACCAGCCTCAACATAACGACTCGATAGCTTTAAGTCGAGATAAGTGTTCGTCAAGAAACGACCATCGGTAGCCTCAGCACCTGTCGTACTGTCCTTTTGAGCCAACAGCATATCACTCTGAATACTTCCAGAAAGGCGCAATTTATCGGACTCCTGTGCATACAGAGATACACCGCTCATACCTATGAGCAGTCCTATCATCATCCATCTTTTCATAGAATTACTTGCCAGCTACCTCTTTCACCTTCTTATATAACTCAGCTTCAGCGCCATCAGTATAGCCGTTGTGCTTATAAACAATCCTACCCTGTCCGTCAAGCAATACGGTATAAGGTACAGACTGGATTCCTAACGAACGACGGAACTCGCCATTAGCATCGAGCAACACATCATAACGCCAGCCATTCTGGTCGACCATAGGCTTTACCTTATTGACATTCTGCGCCTGATCAATAGACACAGCAACGAGTCGAACACCCGTTTCTTGTTGCCAATCGTCATAGACCTCATCAATACTTGTGAGTTCACGATTACAAGGCTTGCACCAAGTAGCAAAGAAAGCTATGATAAGAGGCTTGCCATTGTTTGAGATAGTGTCGGTTTGTACGGTTCTCCCTTCTATGTCTTTGAGAATCACTTTGGATAGACGTTCTTGTGCAGACGCTGCAAAGCTTATCAACAACAAACAAAGGGATAAAAATAATTTATTCATTGTTTTTAATTATATTGCAGCTACAAAAATACTAAAAAAAAGCGATAAAACAAAGAAGAAACTGCCAAAGACTGACAAGACTACATACCTTAATCTATTTTAGATGCCTTTGCTATGCACATTATCTCTACTAAACCCATTTTCTTTGAAAGAAATACTATCTTATCTTCAAATAAGTTTTATATACTTTTTGACATCTGATGTGCTCCCCAAATTAAGTAAATAGAACCTCTTTCTGTAATTGGCACCCTTATATTCAGCCATCCGCACCATCCGTGTTAGTACTCCGCACCACATGTGCGAAGCCTTAGCACCATCTGTGCGGAGCATCAACACAACAATCAAAAACGGTAAGAAGAACCAATTGATAACGTTATTATAATTCATAAATATCCATGAATTACTCATACAAGATTACATTTTCTGTACAAGGCACATATAAAATCCTTCCTAACAGAAACTTATCAACTGCTTAAGACCATCTATATAAACAAAAAAGATTACTTGCCGGCAACATTAAAGCTGCTAACAAGTAATCTTAGATGTATACGTAGCACCTTCAATGAATAGGCTACGTTATGTCATTTCTTCTGTAAAAGCCTTTATGCTTACTTACTATTTTGTTTCTTCTTAGACCCTTTCAGCCACATATAACCTATCAGTAAGATGAAAGCAGCCAAGATACAAAGTAGCTGTACGGCATATTCTTGTGGGTGAACCCAGAACTCCTTAAAGAAATTAATACGTCCGAGAATCTCTACTGGAGTCCAGAATACAATCACAGTAGCGATTGCCATACGGATATTTGCACCCCATGAAGCAATATAAAGCTGCTTTTTCAACATATAAAGTGCGCCGATAAAACAGCCTATACCTACTAAGAAGGTCACTGGATGATGGTCGCCAAGGAAGTTCTTATCGTAACAGAACATCAGTAAGAGGTAAGAAGCCCAAAGAATCATGTTCACCTCCATAAAGGTGACAATAGATGTATGGCGTGTCATTGGTTGGAAAGCAATCTCATTCTTACGCTTTCCGAAAAGCCGTTTCTGAATCCATGTGATAAAGTTACAACCATTGCGCGTACTGAAAATATACATTGTCATCATCATCATCCAGAAACCAAAAGAGGCTGGAAGAATCAGATATTCTGGCTTAGTCACAACCACTCCGTTTTCAATCTCTGGTTGTACACCAAAGCGGTGAGCGTAATATTGGAAGAGAAACTCCACCCAGCCAGTCCAGAAAAGCAAACCACCAATAAGTCCCCAAAGTGTCTGACGAGTATCGCCTTTGACAAACACACCGATAATGACCATTATCAAACCTACGAATCCCATAGTAAAGCCAGCATAATGTACGGCTTCTGTAGTCATGGTCTTTTCCATCATGATCATAAGAGCATGACCCAAAGGCATCGTGAACAACACAAGGATAAACGAGGCGAGTGTTCGCCATAAATAGATTTTACTTTTTCCCATAAATTAAAAACGTATTGAGAGCTTAAAATAGTTTATCAACATCAACTGACATTCCAATCATTAAGTTTGTTCCATCAGTCAATGGACAGTTCAAATAATAATATTCTGGTTTATAATTAAAGATGTTATCAAGGATTACACTTACCTTCACACCCTTACCGATGCGCTGCACCAAGGAGAGTTTGAAGAGTGCATATGCAGGGTAATGTATTGTTTTTATACCCTTAGAGATGTCATAGTAATCAACAAACTCTTCATTGTCGACTGCTGAGAGGAAACGACCATCAAGTCCGATATTCGTTCCATAGTTCTTCAACCACTGATGATCCCAATCGATATGACCTGTCATAGAGTGTTTGCGAGCAGGTATATACTGATTGTTTACAGAGTTGCTATTCTTGTCTTTTGGTAGGCGTTCATTGGTATAAGCATAGCTTAAACGAGCTGTAAGACCATTCGCCCAACGTGCTTGTGCCGTTGCTTCTCCTCCACTAACCGTATAGTTGTCCAAGTTAAGGTAAGGAAGACGTGGGATAATGTCTGATGGATTCTTATAGTAAGGTGCACCAGTTGCAATCTTATTTTCAATCTTGTTGCAATAAGCACTTACTGTAAAGTTATAGCGTCCCTTAGTATAATCAACCGAAGCATTAAAGTTCTGGCTTACTTCTGGCTTCAAAGAAGGGTTGCCTTCAACAATCCATATACCCGACATATCAAAGTTATAGTACTTCTCTTTCAATGTCGGTGCACGGAAACCCATGCCATAACTGAGTCGAACATTTAGGTTTCTTATTGGTTGATAACGTGCACTAACCTTCGGAGTCAGTCTTGAGATGTGTCCATCAGAGAAGTAGTCGTAACGCAAGGCACCGACGACTTCCCACTTCGGACTGATGTTCCAGTCGTATTGTGCAAAGGCATCAAAAGAGTCTTGCTTACGAATTCGCCCCTCCAAGTTGGTATTAAAGAGATAATCATGCATATAGTCTGCACCCACAGAAAGGACGTTTTCCCCATCAAAAGTGTGATTATAAAGCAAGCGAAGACTGTTCTGTACATTTGAATAGTCACGGATATCCAATCGAGTGATGCGCTGATAGTCTGACTTATCATACTGATCAAAAGCATAGGAGAAGTCAACACTATTAACAAGGTCTGGTGTCCATGTTCCACGAAGACCACCTGAAAAGTCACGATAGCGTTCTGGCACCTCTGATGTACGCACCAACTGACGATAGAAATAACCTGCACGCCCTGTCAAACGAAGCTTTTCATTCAACCTAAAAGTGAGCTGTTCCTTAAAGTTCCAAACAGCATCACCATAGATAGTTGAGACAACTCGTGTGATTGGATTGGCTCCATTATGTACATTAAAGTTGTCAGAACTATTCCGATTCACTGTCAGTAAGTTGTTCCACTTGCCTCTTGCGTATTGCCATGATAGTCCATAACGTTGCTCGTTGTGGCGACCAAAGCGCATGTTAAGGTTAAGTGCGCATGGATTTGGCTTTTTCTTGGTGATGATATTGATAACTCCACCGGCAGCATTAGAGCCATAAAGGGCTGAAGCAGCACCTTTCACAATCTCGATATGGTCAACATTATCCATACCAATACGAGTGAAGTCGACATCGTCCATCGTCTCACCAGCAAGGCGTTCACCGTCAACAAGAATCAACATACTCTGTCCACCAAAGCCAGAGAAGTTCATATGTACCTGCTGATTCATGGCATATGAGAACTCAATACCCGGTATTACCTGCTGCAATACATCACGCAGATTGGTGGCATCAGTCTTCATAATATCATCAGCTGTGATGAGTTTCGTCAACACAGGGGTATTGGCAAGTAGCTTCGGTGTACGTGTTCCCGTCACTACAACCTGTTCTAACTCTAAGGATTTGTATATAGAATCAGGCAACTCATCAGCCCACATCGACGTAGGAAGCAGACAAACAAGAGCTGATAGTATAATGGTTTTTTGTTTCATAACCAATCAAAAGATCTCATAACCTTATCCCTATTCTCTGAAAGAGCCGTTTGTGAGATGGTTTTCTGTTGTAGTTAATATGGATATTTATAATTGATTTTCAACCAACATTTGGTTCCATCGGTACCAATATAGTTCTCCAACTGTAGAGCAGCATACTTTCCATTCTTCAGACGAAGAATAAAGACATGACTATTCATGGTAAAAGATGGTGGCATTGGGGGGATTTCGATTTTCAACCAAGAGGAAAGTACCTTATTGATACGTATTCCTTGACAGCCAATCAGACTCATAAGCATCTGCGACTGGTCCTCCCAAACCTCGTTCTCTGTCCATTCATCTTCTTGGAATGTTGCTCCTAAGAAATAGGAACTATTCTTTGGAAGTTCATTCAAAGAGGTGTACTTCGTTTCAAGTACTGCTCCACCGTTTGTTCTTACATTGTTACGATGAAAGGCAATGCTCCACGACTGTGGTTCAAGTTGTGCATCTGTAGCAGTAAAACCACGCTTTTCATTTACCGAGATACCTTTTCCAAAGACATCAAACCAGTAAGTGTACATACCCGTTTTCCCATCACCACTACCCGATGTCAGATTTGTTGGGATGGCATAATGTGTGAAGCTCGTCTGTGCCTTAAGCAATCCTGCAGTGTCTTTACGCTCGATATACATCTGTAAAGAGTCAAAGTCAACATAATACCAGTCCTTCCAACTGGCGGCATTAACAAGGAGTTGACCTTCCGTTGTTACATTTGCTGTGGCTGGAGCCTCATCATATATATCTTCAAAAATGCCGTTACAGGCTGTCACCATCATCATAATGGCACAGCCTGCAAGGGTAGAAATAGGGCGAAATACTCTGTGCATGAGCGTATAACGTTTTACTTAGCCTTCTTACCAGTATAAGTTGCTGAGATTGGGAATGGCATTCTGCCTACCTTATAATTGTTAGTTATGGTCAATGTACCATCCTCAGCAAGTGTAACGGTCATCTTACTTGTTTTTCCAAACTCGTAATTTTCATCCCTTTCCATCGCGCCGCCAGTTGCCTTGAAGTGTACTTTGATGCCGTCTTCACTATAGTCACGACTAAAGCTATTGGTTGCCTTATCGTAAGCAAGGTTCTTTACAGTGTATGTTCCTAATGTTAAGTTATTCATCATAGTAACACCTGTGTACTTCTCTTCAGATGCTGTCACATTGATAGTACCATCATTATTAGCTGTAATCGTATAACCAACAGTAGCTGATACGAAAGGACCCATAGCTGGACCAACCTTCAATGATGTCGTACCAGAATAATTTCCTGCCACCTTTGACGCTGCTGAAGCCTCAGCATAATGCCAAGTAATATCAGTACCACCCATGAGTGATGGGATTGTTATCTTAATTTCTCTCATCGAACCACTCATCGTAGCATCATACTCCTTCGCTGTGCCACCACCATTTGGGTTCGCAATCTTCATCTTACCAGTACCGTTAATTGCGTGCTTATCCATGGTTATCACGAAAGAACCAGTACCCCACTGAGTATCAGAGAACTCTGCAAGGAACTTAGCACCGTCCTGCAACACCTTAATCTTAGCACCAGTGTCAAAACGAGCATTGTCGAGTACTCTGTTCTTTACAGTCAAATAGCCTGCAAACTCGTGTATCAACTTTGGTTGTGAAGGGGTTTCACTTGGCAAGAACTCAATCTTTGAAATATCTGATGCGTTATAAGTTACAACGCTACCATCAGTTTTTGTTACCTTTAATGACTGTGCCTGTACTGCGAGTGCACTCAATAAAGATACGATTACTAAAGTAAAAATCTTTTTCATTTACGTATGAATTTAAATGTCTTAGATAATGATTTAACTACAAAAACGCCTGTTTGTCCGTCGAGAGGAATCTCAACAGAACCACTCTGGCTTACGGTTGCACGACCTACCAACTGTCCGTTGATTGTGTAAACAGCTACTTGGCTACCTGCTTTCAAGCCTTCTCCCTTCAAGGAGTTACCAAAAGAAAAGACAGCATTGTTGCTTTCTACATCCAGCGTTCCAATACCTGTTGGTTGATTAGCAAAGGCAAAAGCACGAAAATCTGTCAAAGGATACTCTATTCTTTGACTTCCAGCAGTCAAAATCATAGCGGTGGAAGTGAAAGTAACAGTAGGTTTCTCAGACAGAGCAAAATAAGTGTCTTTGCCATCTTTGTCACTTACTTTTACATAGTCAGCAGCAGAGGCAGAGAGTGTACTCATAGAAGCTAACAGTGTAACAGCAAGCGAAAGAAATAAAGTTTTAATTCTCATATTACTGATTCTGTTTATATTAATTTCTAATTTGAGTGCAAAGTTATAAGAATCAACATTATAATACAATACCTAATAATTATGATTTTAACCCAAATTAGATAAGCTAACAAAGAAAGATAAAATACAAGACAAATGTAAGATTGGTATGAAAAGTATGCGTCTTATGCAAACAACTTACTCCCATATTATTGACCATTGTAAACTATTTTCATGCAACTCAAAACCTGTATATGCTCTTTTGGCTTCTAAAAGACGCCTAATTGACTTCTAAAAGATGCCCTTTTCAAGTCTAACTAACGCCCTTTTCAAGTCCAATTAGGCACCTATTGCATCACCACTTTATAACTAACTGATTTCTTGATGGTTACAAACCTACTTTTAATACGCATTTTTATCCTTGTTTGTAGGTATTTTATTTGAAATTATGTAATTATTTTTCATAACCTTGTATACGGATTTTCGAAGTATTAAGATGAAAAGTTTTTATGTCAGGGGATGATAATAGAATAGACCATTGAGGGTCTTAGGTATATTTTTGTTTAATGAGTACGTTCGGCTCTTTCGTTAAAGCTATATGAAAAGCATCTACACTTTTAACAGAAGAGCCCACTATAATCTATCAAACATGACCCAAATATCAAGCACAAATCGCATCTCATCTATGTATAACAACAATAAAGGCTGAAATCCACAATCGGATATCAGCCCATTAGTTTTAGGTATTGTAGGAGTGAACCTTACGTTCTTCGTTAGAAAATGAGTGAGACTTACTATGTTAAGATTTGTCTTTGCTTCATTTCCAAGTATTTATTGATAACATCAATACTGAGTTTGTCTGGCGTTGTCAAAACACTATAGATACCATGCTGACGCAGTGTTGATACTATCAAACGCTTTTCATTAGCAAACTTCTCAGCAATAACATGCTGGTAATATTCCTCTGTTGAGTGTTTCGGAGAACGAATATAATCATTCATCTCTGCATCTTCAAAAAAGACAACGAGCACACGATGCCACTGACTAAGCAACTTCAAGTAAGCCAACTGACGATTGAGAGCAGTCATACCAGAGAAGTTTGTGTAAATAACGAACAAACTACGCTTGCTAACTTGTTTATGTACATTGGCACATAAACCACTAAAATCACTTTCGCCAAACCTCGTTTCCTGTGCGTAAAGTGACTCTAAGAGAAGTTGCATCTGACCAGTTTGCTTCGAAGGAGCAACAAACGTGTCCATTTTATCAGCAAAGGTTATCAAGCCAGCCTTATCATCACGGCGCATGGCAACGTATGACAACACCAAAGAAGCATTGATACTATAGTCGAGAAGCGTCATTCCACGGAACGATTGCTGCATAACACGTCCCTTATCAATAACCGAGAATATCTGCTGAGAGCGCTCATCACGATAGACATTCACCATCAACTGATTGCGACGTGCACTTGCCTTCCAGTTTATACTTCGGTATTCATCGCCTTTTACATAGTCTTTTATCTGCTCAAACTCAGTATTGTTACCTGCCCGACGTATACGCTTTATACCCATTTCGGTAAGGTTATTGCTTATCGCAAGAAGTTCATAACGATTCAGCATCATATAAGAAGGATAGACCTTTACGTCTTCTGCGTTACCCAACGTATAACGACGTTCGACAAGTCCCAAGACTGTACGTGTGAAGCAACGAATCTTACCAAAGGAGTAGACGCCACGCTTCATCGGTCTGAGCGTATAACGAATTGTATTCTTACCCATCGCTGTTAGCTGACTCTTATAGCTAATGTCTCTCCGTTGGAACACCTCTGGCGCCTCATCTATTACCGTCAGCCATACAGGGAAGGAGTACTTACTTTCCAGACTTACCTTGACAACATTCTTATCACCATTAGAGAAACGTTCTGAACAGGTTCGCTTCGCTGTTATTCCACGACGATGATAGAGCATAACAGCATCGACCACAACCATAGCAGCAAAGATAAAGAGAAGTATCTTTGCACCCATGAAAAGCTGTGGGAACACATAACCAAAGCCTGCGAGCAGGGTAAGGCTTGCTAATATAAAATAAAACCTTTTAGTAAGGAACATTTCGTCTTTATTTATTTGAGTGCTTCTCGGCTAACCTCATTACTTAGGTACTTCGACCTTGTCAATCAACTTCTGTGCAACCTTCAATGGGGTATATCCCTCCATTTCAGCCTCAGCAGTAAGGATAAGACGATGTTGAAGAATACTTGGCGTAACAAACTTAATGTCTTCTGGTGTTACAAAGTCGCGACCACCCAATAAAGCTGAAGCCTTAGCAGCATTGAGCATAGCCACAGAAGCACGTGGACTGGCACCGAGATAGACAGCCTTTGAGGTACGTGTCTGCTGTACGATGTTTGCAATATAGCGTAAAAGGCTCTCCTCAATGAATACCGTATCAAGCTTCTTGCGCATCTGCAGCAGTTCGTCAATGGTAAGTATTGGCTTAACATCTTCCAACTTGATGAGGTTTCGCTTCTCCTGATGACGCTTAAGGATATTCATTTCCTCATCAACAGAAGGATAACCCATGCTTATCTTAAAGAGGAAACGGTCGAGTTGCGCCTCTGGTAGACGATAAGTACCTTCCTGTTCTACTGGGTTCTGCGTCGCAATGATTGTATAAACATCGCTCATACGACGAGTTGTACCATCAATTGTCACCTGACGTTCCTCCATTACCTCGAAAAGAGCAGCCTGTGTCTTTGCAGGAGCACGGTTGATTTCATCTACAAGAACGAGATCTGAGAACACAGGACCTTCATGGAAGTCAAACTCAGAGGTCTTCATATTGAAGACTGTCGTACCGAGTACATCACTTGGCATGAGGTCTGGCGTGAATTGAATACGACTGAAACGTGCATCAATCAGGCGAGACAACAGACGTGCCAACAAGGTCTTAGCAACTCCTGGCACACCTTCAATCAGCACATGACCATCTGCAAGAATCGCTGTTAACAACAAGGCAACTGCCTCCTGCTGCCCAACAACAACCTTACTTATCTCTCCTCGCAACTGCATCACCTTTTCACTGAATGCAGCAAGGTCGGTTCTTTCTTCTTTATACTCTTCCATCTTATTTATTGTTTGCTCTTCAATTACATTATTCTTTTGCTCATCCATTGCGTTTATAGCTTATTGATTATCATATCCATACCGTCTATTGCCTTTCGCAGAGCAGCATCTTTTAGTTCATCATTACCCTGCAAATAACGATTGACACGGTCAAGTATCATTCGCACTTCAGCCTCTGGCATTCCCGTTCGAATGGCAATCTGTGCTATATTCTCCTTCCTTGACTCAACATCTTCGACATCTATCATCGTCATACGGCGTAAGGTCTCGCCAAAGTAACTATACTTTTTCTGCAGCAAGTCACGATTAATATGCTTCTGATGATAAAGGGTACCAATCAACTTCACGAACTCTAACGAACGATTTGCTGGTTCCTCTACCACTGGGATAACGCGTTGACGTCTACGTGCATAGAACATACAGAAGAGTAATAACCCTCCTAAGGTGAGATAAATAGCCCATCGGAGAGGCTCGTTTTGTAGCCAAAAGCGCAGTGGAGTATCCGTTTCATATTCTGTTTCAGGTCCGTATGCCTCAGTACGAATGATTGGCAAGCCTCGGAATTGGGACATCATACGGAAGATGAGACCATTAGTCTGCGTATCAAGGATACCATAATTGGTCATTAACAATGGACCACAAGATACAAAGAGTTCACCCTTTCCTCGCTTCACTCTAACCATATGTGCCAACCAATAGCCATCTGTAGAATCAGATTCCTCCGCTGAAAGCCAACTGCTAACCAAAGTATCGCACACTGCCTTCCCTTCTACTGTAACATTATTACCAGCCATCGCGGCATAGACAGCGTATTCTTTCTCCTGATAAGGCAACTGTTGAGACCAAACTAAGGTATCATAAGGAATTGACTGATTCACAATTGAGGACGTAACCTCCATAGGAGAGAACCCATATTGCCCATTAATAGCTACCTGCAAATCAGGGTATAGGGAATCAGGTTCGATAGAAGACGCTGCAATAAAAACCTTATTACCAGCTTTCAATAGTCTATCCAGCGCACGAATATCTGTTGCAGAAGGGCGAAAACTAACTGTTTGAATTAAGAAGGCGTGCGGTTTCTTACCATATCCGTCACGTTCCAACTGTGCTATTGTTTTCTTTGTCACCTCATACTTAGCAGGAACAGACTTCTCCATCAGCGAGTCGAACACCGCACAACCAAATGGTTGCTTATCATAATGATTAAAGGTAGGCTCCCAAACAAACTTTGAAGGCGCATTCCACTCTAATAGAAATACAAAGACAAGGAAGCCAGCTACGAAGAACCAAAAGCGCTTGTTCATTCCTTACCTCCTTTCTTTATCTTGCTTTCTAAGTCTAATAGTAGTTCTACGAGTTCTTCAGACGCTTGATAGTTGCCATATCTTACACGCATAAAAGCTGTAGTCATTCTTTCAAATTCTACTGATAGGAACTCACGAGTGTATTGAGTTGGCGTCTTATAGAGCTGCCAACTAATCTTATTACCATCTGATAACCAACGAAGTGTACGCAGATAGACAATTCGAACAGCCTTGTAATAATCCTTCTGTGCCATTGCTTTGGCATAAACAGCATCAAAGTCTACGCCATAGATATTGTCTTCTTCATCATTTTCATTCGCCACCTTACCCGCTCTACCAAAGAGTTTGAATTGATAACGGTACAAAATGAAAGCGATTAGAGCAATAAAAACAAGTGCAATAACAATGTATATCACGATACGGAAGTCCCCCTTACTCTGAATACTAAATAAATCAGAGAGGAACTCGCCTATCTTTGACATCAGCCAATCCCACCAATCAAGTTCAGGTGCCTGTAACTCTCGCGCATAGTTGTACGCTTCATCAGCACGGTACTGATGAAGCAACGCCGAATCACACGACAAAGTATCACTTAATGGCTGTAACATAGAACCGCTTTATCAGAGTTTATCAAAGTTATCAATGTCGGTATCTTTCTCTGCTAACTCCTCAAAGTGCTGTATGTCGTCCTCTACAGAGAAGCCATCTTCCTCCTCTGCGATGCTTCCATAGTGGAAAGCTAAGGCGAAGGTTGAGATTGTCATCGTAAGATACATACCAAAGTTCATAAATACTGATGACAAATAGACAAAGAAACTATATACTGGACTTGCAGCAAAAGAGCTTTGAGTAGTATCAGTAGCCAGCAAAACTGACTTCACAACCGTCAATATATACCAAGGGATTGATGTGAATGAAGACAAGATATTAGTCAAGAATCCTATCACAAACATCAAGCCAAACAATGATCCGAATGAATGAAAACCAAGTTTTAAGCCGCGTAATATAGAGCTAAACAACGTTTCCTTATCTTCAAAAACATAAACAGGTAACGCCATAGAAACAGGCAAGCAGCACACAATCAATGCAAGAATTGGTATTATAGCCAGTATCGGTGCACTTGTGATTGCAGTAAAGAAGATAATAAGAACCAAAACTCCTGCAAACAAAGCAACAAGCACCACGGTCATTAACAACGAGCGTTTAATCACTTGAATGATTATAGGTTTTAAGTCGCTCAGTGTCGTATTACGAAGTCTATTTGGACTCTTATGATAGTATTTCACCATGCTATAGCAGATTCCAGCCAACAAGGTAGAACCTATCAGCAGACAAATACCATATCCCACGTACGAAACACCGAATCTAAGGAGCATCCCCTGTGTCACGTCTACATCCTCTCCGACATCGAAGGTATTGGTATAATAAGGTGCTAAGACCTTCGTCATCATCTCCATAGCGAAACCTTGTACCAAACAAAGTGGCAAGAGTAGATAGGTACATGCACGCAACAAAAACTTAAAGTTCTCACGAATAAACTCAAAAATCGCTGAGAACTTCTCGCCGAAACTACGAACTTTATAAAGTTCAATCTTTGGTCTTTCTATTTGCATTTTCTAAATGATAATTACGCTTATAAGGTAAGTAAATAAAATAATACACGACAAACGCCAATGATACGAGTATGATACCAAGGCGGATAAAGTTGTTCAACTCTGTATGACGAGTAATGAATCCTTCGATAAAACCTGCCAAAATGAAGATTGGTACAGTTCCAACAACGATCTTCATTCCCCTCTTTGCACCTCGCTGAAAGCTAACCAAACGCGAGTAGGTACCTGGGAATAACCAACCATTACCAATTGCCAAGCCTGCAGCACCTGCCACAATAATTGCTGAAAGTTCCAACGTTCCATGCAACATCGTCGCTAAAAGGCTTTCGCCTAATAATCCATGCTGATAAAAGAAAGTATCAAAACACCCTACCATGATACCATTTCGGAACAAAAGAAAGCCTGACATAAAGCTTGTCAATACGCCCGAAACAAACACATTAAACGATACCATGATATTGTTCAGCGTAATACCAATAAACATACCTCCCTCTTCTTCATTGCCATATACGCCCATCGGCTCACCCTTCGCTATATTCTCAAGGGTCATATCCATATAGCTGTCGCCAAGTATCAAGCGTGGGAAGGACTCGTCTCCTAAGGTAGAAACAACGCCTATCAGTACACTCACCATAAAAATAATGAATGAGAGAAGCAGTAACTTACGCTCTTTCCACATCACGTCAGGCACCTCCTGCGTCCAGAAAGTCACCAAACGCGACCACTTCTCCCGTTTATTACGGTAGATTTCATTATGAAGTGCAGAAGCAAGTTTGTTGAGATAGATGGTAATACGTGAATGAGGATAATGTGTCTGTGCAAAAGCGAGGTCGGCTGTAAGCTCAGTATAAGCATCAGCCAACTGGTCAGGCATCTCAAACTTGACATTATCTATCATGCCTTCCATTGCCCGCCATTTCTCAATATTATTGCGTATGAAAAGAATCTCTTTCATGCAAAGTCCACACGTAATTTACACATTATTATCATTTACGCAACAAATTTAGAGTTTTTTTCTTACATTTGCAACAGAAACAACATTTAATTATCAAGAAAATGCCCGAAGCCAATATCATAACAGGCCAGTACGTCCAGATAAGTCAGTCGCCGGCAAGTTTAGGAGAGCGTATCGTTGCACAAATAATTGATGACTTCCTAATTATCTGCTATCTGGTTGGTGTGTCGCTCCTGATAGCTGAGTTAGACTTTTTTTATAGAACGAAAATGTTATTCTTCCTAATAGCCATCTACCTTCCTGCCATCTTTTACCACTTCCTTATGGAACTTTTCAACCATGGGCAAAGTGTTGGTAAGATGGTGATGCGTATCCGTGTTGTGAAGAAAGACGGAACAACACCGGGCATTGGTGACTTTTTTATGCGTTGGCTTCTACAACTTGTCGACCTTGGTTTCTCTGGTGTTGGTGCACTTGTCATTCTTATCTCTAAGAATTCACAACGTCTCGGCGACCTCGCAGCAGGAACAATGGTCATCCAACTCAACGATTATCGCAAGATTCAAGTCTCACTTGACGAGTTCTATTACCTTGATAGAAAGTATAAACCTGTCTATCCACAAGCTGAAGACCTCTCTCTTAACCAGCTTGATGTCATCCAACGTACCCTCAATTTAGAGTACGGATACGAGCGTGAACGTCGTATTGCTTCCCTTGCGAAGAAAGTGCGAACGCACCTCAACATCTCTGATACCAATACTGCTGACGAGAAGTTCCTTTATACTATCGTACGTGATTACCAGCATTTCACGTTGGAAATAATATAAAGAAATAGGGAAAAGAAAGTATAAGGTAGCATGGTAATCTAACAGAACTGTGCTGTATAACTTTGGTATTAGTGCCTTACGATGCCATGTTATAACGACAACAATAAAGCGTTCTACCCATTTTTATCCAACGTATTATTGTTTAGCACATGATGTGCAAATGCCCAACACACATGGTGCTCATGCCTAACACATAATGTGCGGAGCATTAAGCACATCGCTATTGGTTATCAAAACAAGCACGTCTAATCGTTAGAAAAGAGTTATGATGACGTCTCTTAGAAAAAAGATAATAGCTATTGGAGGTGCATTGGCTTACCCTACCATAAGTCTTTCACCTGATATTACAAGAGAACACTTCTCTGGGAAGTGGGTACTTGTGACGGGTGCATCGCATGGAATAGGGAGAGCATTAACCGAAAAACTAATTAGTGCAGGTGCAAATGTCTTCCTCATTGCTCGAAGTGAAGCGGACTTACGCCTCTTATGTGCCAAAGCTAAGCAAATGGGTAGCAGTGCAGACTATTGCGCAATAGACCTAAGAGACAGGGAAAAACTGGAGCAGCTTTGCCAAAAACTAAGGGAAACACTACCGCTGTTGGATTACTTCTTTTGCAATGCGGGTAAATCTATCCATCGCAAGATCAATGATGCGCAGGACCGCCTACACGACTATGACCGTACGATGGACCTCAACTATCGTTCCTTGGTTGCGCTATCATTAGCTATCTTACCTGCCTTGAAAGCAAGTAAAGGGAGTATCATCTATTCTTCATCAGTGAGTACACTCTATCCAATGGCACCGGGCTGGTCGGCTTATCATGCCTCAAAAAGTGCGGCAAATACATGGTGCGAGACGGCAAACAGCGAGTTTGCGCCGTTAGGTGTTCACGTGCAGATAGCTTATTTACCCTTGGTTCACACTGCGATGTCAGATGTCAACGAACAATACAAGCACTTACCTGCATACACACCAGCTGATGCAGCCAATATTCTATTGAAACTTGCTATACGGAAGGTCAGGACTTATAAACCTTGGTGGGCAAAGTTTTCTGCCCCAATAGCCTATCTCTTTGCTCCGATTATTCACCTATATTATAAGCGATTGCTATGAGAAGAAAGAATGAAGCTATCCTTTCTATCCTCTATCGCTTACACATAATCTCACCAAAGGGCATATTTGTGTGGGCTAAAAGCCTCATCTATGAAGGCATCAGCCTAATGGCGTTGCTCCGTTTTGCGGCTCATTTCTATCCGCATCGTTGTGCTATCACTGACGAGAAGCAATCTCTAAGCTATCAAGAACTCTATATCCGTACGCGTCAACTCGCTGAGATTCTTCACACAGAATACCATCTCCAACCTAAAATGAGTGTGGCTTTGCTTGGACGTAACAGTCTTATTTTGACTCTCCTGCTGCATGCACTTTCACGATTGGGCATTCGCACTACCTTATTAAGTACCGACTTGGGAACAGAACAGATAACAGCTGATTTGCAAAAGCATCGTTACCACCTTATTATATACGATTCAGATATCAAACAGATACCTACAGAACTTCCCTGCATAGCTATTACAACTGAGAAGATAAATGACATCCTTTTAGATAAGCATTCTCAAATAAAGAAAAGAAAACTCCCTAAAATCTGGCGAGGGAGAGAAATCGTCATTCACTCTGGAGGAACAAGTGGTAAATTCAAGACCATTGCTCGTCGTCCCTCTGTTACCTCTTTTCTCCCTCCATTGTTTGCCTTACTGCGCGACATCAGAATTTATCAATATGAGCGTGTGCTGATTTCACTGCCCTTCTACCATGGTTTTGGACTTTCAACGCTTATCATCTCCTTGCTTATGGGCAAGAAGATATGCCTACAAAAACGCTTCGATGCTATCAAAACCTTAGAGATTATTCAGCGTGAACAGATAGAGGTCATGCCTATTGTTCCTGCTATGCTCTCACGTTTTTGGCAGATTGAAAATGCAAAGGGGAAGATGAAGAATCTACGTTGTCTTATAAGCGGTGGCGACAGACTGCCTAAAAGCCTCATCGACACGACCCATAAAGAAATAGGAGAGGTAATCTTTAACCTATATGGTACGTCTGAAGCAGGATTCTTTATGCTTGCTAATCCTAAAGAATTAGCTTCTTTCGAAGAGACTACCTTAGGTAAACCCATTCAAGGAGTCGACTGTAAGGTAAAAGACTGTAATCGTCAAGGGATAGGAACACTTTGGGTTCGTTCTCGTTGGGCAATGCGAGGACTGCGAAATCAATGGCAAAATACAGGCGATTTAGTCTCACAGAATAGCGAAGGTTACTTCTTTCATCATGGGAGAACCGACCGAATGGTGGTCTGCGGAGGTGAGAACGTACAGCCAGAACACATTGAGCAGGTTCTTCTCTCCCACCCTATGATTATTGCTGCACGTGCCTTTACCGTTCCCGACCCTAACTTTGGCAATGTCATCCACACAGAAATAGAATGTACACCAAAGGCTACACTAACAGAGGCAACACTCCTCGACTGGCTCCGCCCACAACTGTCACGGGCAGAAATGCCGCATAGCATCCACTTCAAAACCATTGAAATGCTCTCAACTGGTAAGCAGAAAGCCCGCTAACGGCTCAAGATTTTAATTCCAAACACAAGTTGTTCCGATTTCTTTTCATGATAAAAAGGAATTATCTTCATGAAAGAAAACATTTTTCTTCACGACAAGAAATATTTCTTTTCATGAAAATAATTTGAGAAGACACAAAAGATAAAATCAATATAGGAGGACCAAGAGAGTGGAAAAGATCCTTGCTGTCTCTTTCATACACTAACAATAAAGCCATCATCCACAGTCTATTGCCGTAGATGATGGCTTTACTTTTATAGAATCATACCCTCTCTTAGAGAGGTAGCTTATTCCTTTTCCTCTTGAGGAAGCATGATAAGGGCTTCTTGTTTCTTACCATCCATCATAATCTTTAATGGATTTGGGAAACGAACATGGCGTACCCACTGAGTTTCTTCCACAGCTGGAAGGGCATCAAGTACACTGCGCTGATAGAATCCATCTTCCTTATAAGGATTAATTGTGAAATAGCCTACACCGAAAGAGGTGAGATTTTGGAAGAAATGTGTTCCCTGACTTGGGTCTACACGATAGTGTTCCAGTCCCTCCTCAACGATGACACGGGCTGCCGAGATATGTGGCCACTTCACAGGAATACCCAACCAAGGGTCGCTTGAACCCCATCGACCCGGCCCAATGAGTACATAGTTTTTGTCAGTATCAAGGAACTTACGGTTTATCCGTTCTATCTCATCAGCAATAGTTGGGTTGTTAGATGCTGTAAAAGAGCTGTCGGTCTTTACATACACAACATCTTGTACATCGTCTGAAACGCCATGTCCCAAAGAGTTATGACTCCGCAAGAGACATTGATCATCAGGAATAGTCGTGAGATCTTCGTCTAACATCTGCTTAGAATCAACGATTGGACGAATCTGCAGGAGATATAATTCACCCGTTCGGTCATCATTCAGATTAACAGCGAACTCTATCTCCACAGGGCGACGCATAGCCTCAGCACCGTATGTCATTGCCATTTGTAACAACTCTGGTAGTGGAAAGACATTTTGTTGGAGGACACCACAGAAAGAGATAACCTTTCTTCCTCCCTCATAGAGTCCATCATAAATGGCATGGTCTTCGGGAGAATAAGTGGAGGTGATATATTGTAGACTGCCATCTGTCTCTGCATCTTTCACACGTAGTTTGAGGATATTAAAGCCGTCATCCACCTTAAAATCCTCACTGATATGCTTCATGTCGAGAGCATAGAACTGAGTTTGAGTTTCTCGCAAGGCTATTTCCATTTCGCTCATCTGTAAGACTTGATGCGGATGGAACGGACAAACACGCAGCGTCTGCCCACCATCAACAATATACTTACCTAAGCCCAATGCCAAAGAGGCAATACCTTCCTCTGCTTTCTCTTCTCCTATCGGATAATAGTTGAGAGAACGAAGAACGCCAGAGATGTTCGGATAGAAATGATCTCCATACTCCTTACCGACAACCTGCTGTAAAATAACTGCCATCTTCTCCTGATCAATGACGTTACTTGTGGCAGTCATATAGGCTTTGGAGTCACGATAATATACTGATGCATAGACAGCCTTAATCGCACAAGCCAACATTCGGAGCATTTCATACTTATCCTCAAGATAAGGAATCATATAGGTAGAATAGATGCCTGCGAACGGTTGGTAGTGACTATCTTCCAACAACGAACTGGAACGGACGGCTATTGGTGAACGAGTAGCTTCAAAGAAGGTAAAGAAGTCACCTATGAATTCATCGGGCAATTGGGCACGAAGGAAAGCTTGAAGTATCTCTTCATCGCTCGCATCACTCAAAGCAATCTGGTAAAGATTGTTTTGTTCCATAAAGCTATCGAAGACATCCGTACAAAGAACGACTGTCTTTGGTATCTGTACCTTTGCATTGGGGAAGCGATTGAAGTCTGGTCGGAGTTTAATAACATTATCAAGGAAAGCCAAGCCACGTCCCTTACCTCCCAACGAGCCATCTCCAATACGAGCAAAATGGGCATATCGGTCGAATTTTCGTCTATCAAACAGGGCTACAACACCCACATTGCGCATCCTTCGATAGGCGACAATGGCATCAAAGATAATCTGTCGGTGCATATCTACATCCTGCAGTTTATGCCATGTAATACCTTTTAGGAAGGAAGAAACTGGGAAAATGGCACGTGCAGAGAGCCAACGACTCATGTGATTGCGGGAGATATGATAGAGCATAGAGTCACGTGGAATCGTAAAGATATTATCCTGCAACTCTTTCAAGCTTCGAATACGCATCACCTCCTCACGTGTTTCTGGATTACGGAAAATGAAATCGCCAAAACCCATGTGTTCCTCGAGTAGGTGGCGAAGGTCTACACTCATCTTCTTCGAGTTCTTATCGACAAAGTGGAAACCTTCTGCCTCAGCCTTTTCACGGTTCTCACTCTCCGAACTTTCAATAATCAAAGGGAGATATTCATCTTCTTTCCTTATGGCACGAAGTAGTTTTAAGCCTGCCTCTGGATCTTTCTCTACTACAGGAATGTTCCCTTCTGTCGCAGAAGAGCCCTTATCTTCTACATTATTAATAGGGAATCTTACATCGGAGATAACACCCAAACAGTTGTCTTTATAACGTTGATAGATATCCCATGCTTCCTCGTAAGTACGTGCTAAGACAACCTTTGGACGTCCACGCTGGCGCAAAGAGGCATCGTGTCGGGTCAAGGCTTCAGTGGCAAAGTTCTGACTCTGCGTGAGAATATAGCTATATAAGTTAGGTAGAATAGATGAGTAGAAACGGATAGAATCTTCTACCAGCAATATCATCTGTACACCAACCTCATGGATATCATTGTCTATATTCATCTTATCCTCCATCAACTTAATGATAGAAAGAATGAGATTGGTATTTCCCAACCAACAGAACACATAATCAAAGATACTAAGATCTTCGTTTTGTATACGCTTTGTAATACCATGAGAGAAGGGAGTCAGTACCACACAGTGGATGTCTGGGAACTCTGCCTTTACAGCTCTTGCCACATCAAAAGCATCATTATCAGCATTACCCGGCATACAGATAACAAGGTCAATGTCTACGGTATTGAGCACCTTAGAGGCCTCTTCGATAGTAGACACCTGTGTAAAGGTTGGCGGATAACGCAGACCTAATTCCATATACTCATTGTAGATCTTCTCTTCCACTCGTCCATCATCCTCCAACATGAAGGCATCGTATGGATTAGCTACAATCAAAACATTGTAGATTCGTCGCATCATCAGATTGACGAAACTAACGTCTTTTAGGTAAAAATTACCCCATTCTGCAGGAATTTGCTCACTCATAATCCAAAACTTAATATTGGACAAAAATACAAAATAAATACAAGTCAACCTATCTTTTCGCAACTTAAATAATATATTTTTTATTACTTTGCATACTGGTTACCATTTTTTGCGACTTAAGTAGCTTCCAAAAAGAAAGAAAAAAATGAAAAATTTTTGATTTTCATTTGGACTTTTGATAGAATTTGGATATATTTGCCGTACCATTCTGAACTGAATGATACTATCTAACATAAACAAATAAAAGTCAATTTACTATGGAAGTCGAAAAAATCATGCAAGCACTGGAGCAAAAGCATCCAGGTGAGTCAGAGTATTTACAGGCCGTACATGAAGTACTCATGTCTGTAAAGGATGTTTACAATCAGCACCCAGAGTTTGAGCGCGCAAGTATTATTGAGCGTATTGTGGAGCCTGAGCGCATCATCACATTCCGTGTACCTTGGGTTGATGACCAGGGAAAAGTACAGGTAAACATTGGTTACCGCGTACAGTTTAATGGCGCTATCGGCCCATACAAGGGTGGTCTGCGCTTCCACGCATCAGTAAACCTCAGTATCTTGAAGTTCCTCGGTTTCGAGCAGACATTCAAGAATGCACTCACCACATTGCCTATGGGTGGTGGTAAGGGTGGTTCTGACTTCTCTCCACGTGGTAAGAGCGATGCTGAAATCATGCGTTTCTGCCAGGCTTTCATGAACGAGTTGTATCGTCACATCGGTCCTGACGAGGATGTTCCTGCAGGCGATATCGGTGTTGGTGGTCGTGAAATTGGTTACCTCTTCGGTCAGTATCGTAAGCTGACTCACCAGTTCCAGGGTATGCTCACAGGTAAGGGCAGAGAATGGGGTGGCTCTATCCTCCGTCCAGAGGCTACAGGTTATGGTGCACTCTACTTCGTTCACCAGATGATGGAGACTCATGGTCTTGATATCAAGGGTAAGACTGTTGCCATCTCAGGTTTCGGTAACGTTGCATGGGGTGCTGCTAAGAAGGCTACCGAACTTGGTGCAAAGGTTATCACATTGAGTGGTCCTGACGGTTATATCTATGACCCAGAAGGCATTAGTGGTGAGAAGATTGAGTACATGCTCGAACTCCGTAACAGTGGTAATGACGTATGTGAGCCATACGCAGAGAAATATCCTGGTTCACAGTTCTTTAAGGGCCGTAAACCTTGGGAGCAGAAGGCAGAGATCTATTTGCCATGTGCTACTCAGAACGAGCTTAATGGTGAGGATGCCGACAAGATTCTTGCTTACAAGCCATTGTGCGTAGCTGAGGTTTCAAATATGGGTTGTACAGCAGAGGCTGCTGATAAGTTCACTGCAGCGAAGCAGCTCTTCGCTCCTGGTAAGGCTGTTAACGCAGGTGGTGTGGCTACATCAGGTCTCGAAATGTCACAGAACTCTCTCCGTCTCTCATGGAGTCCGGAAGAGGTTGATCAGAAGCTCCATTACATCATGAGCTCTATCCATGAGCAGTGCGTGAAGTATGGCAAGCAGGCTGATGGTTACATCGATTATATTAAGGGCGCCAATATTGCGGGCTTCATGAAGGTAGCGAAGGCTATGCTTGCCCAGGGTGTCGTATAAATAGACCAGTCTATCTATTCCCTCTCCTGCTCTCCAAAGCAGGGAGGGAATAAACTCTATGAGAGAAGGCTGGCGATACTAATAAATTAATATGTATAGAACCAAACTTCTCCTTATAGCGTTATTTGCGCTATGCAACGTCTTTACACTGACTATAAAAGCACAGTCAGATGGTAAAGCTTCTTATTATAGTAACGGATTACACGGTCGCCGAATGAGTAATGGCGAACGTTATGACCGTAATGCTTTTACTTGTGCACATCGCACACTCCCCTTTGGTACACGTTTAAAGATTACGAATCCTCGTAATGGTAAGTCTGTCATTGTCCGCGTAACGGATCGTGGCCCATTTGTTCGTGGACGTGTCGTTGACTTATCATACGCTGCTGCACGCGAATTAGGTACACTTGCCAGTGGTGTGGCTTACGTGAAGGTTGAGCTTGTACGCAAAGAAACTGAGATACCATTCCCTTCTGAGTCAAATGGTACACTTGAAATGCCTGAAATTGAATATGGTACTGCTGGCGTATGCTATGAGTTTATCCCTGAATGGGAAAAGGTTGAAGAGGATAAACCTAAAGAGATCGAGCGCAAAGTTGACACGCGCTTAAATAATAAAAAGAATCTACAGCAAGGCAAGGTGGAGAAAGAAAACATTACTGAGACACGCAAGCAGGTACAAACTTCTACTCCAGCTAACCAGCAGGTTACAAAGACTAAGAGTCAGGCGACAGCCCGTACCACTCCTGCTGCAACCAACCGACAGCAGACTGCGCAGCAGAACAAGTCAGCCACACAACCTACTACTTCAAAGAACAATTCAAGTAGCAGTTGGACCAACTTCTTCAAACGTGTGAAGGATGGTGTGACTGGACTCTTTGAATAGAAAAGAATAAGACATAAGCAAGCTGCCCCTCCCCCTTCCCTTTCCCCATAGGGAGGGGCGTTAATATCGTGATATCCCCACAAAAAAAAAGTTCCTTCTGTTAAATGAGTGGACGCTTTTCGTATTGCTTTAACGTAAGAACCATAGTTACTCATCAAACAAAAACATGGATAAGACAGTTAACTATCTATCCTATTATCATCCTCTGACATTGAAAATCATTTCTTTTTAGACTTCGAAAATATGTAGACAAGGATTTGAAAAATCATTACATAATTTCAAAGAAGACATCTATAACTAACGGTAAAAACACATACACAAAGCAGCTTTGTAACCATCAGCAAGTCAATTAGTTATAAAGTAGTAAAATAAAAGGTGCTTAATTGGACTTCAAAAGGGCGTTAGTAAGAACCTTAAAGGGCATCTTTTGCAAGCTAATTAGGCGTCTTTTAGAAGCTAAAAGAGCATGTATTCAAAATTATGATGTGAAAAATTA